>JANXRS010000188.1 GCA_025356745.1 Arcicella sp. | reverse complement strand
AAGCATTTCGTATAAAATACCTTGCTTTTTAATTTTTATAATAAAATCCCCTTTTTCATCATGCGTTTCTAAATCTTCTGGAAGTTTATAATCACGTTCACAAAAAGGCGAATGTTCAAGTAATTGTCCAAAATGATTTCGGTATCTTTTTGGGGTATAAATTGGATGAAAAGATTCTGTAATCAGTAAGCGGTTATCCAAAGTATCAAACTCAATTTGGTAAATTATACCTCTTGGAATGACCAAATAATCACCATACTCAAAACTAATATTGCCGAGTTGTGTTCGTAATTTTCCAGAACCTTGATGCACAAAAAGTAGTTCATCTGCATCAGCATTTTTATAAAAATAGCTCGTTAACGAATTTAGAGGTGCTGCTAAACTGATTTGAAGATCTGAGTTGACTAAAACAGGCGTTCGACTTTCCAGAAAATCATCTTTTGGGGAAACTTCAAAACCTTTCAATAATCGAGCTTTGAGGTGTTTTTGAACCGCTATAATAGGATTTACATCAGTCTCTGATAAAATCTCTTTTAGCATCGTTGGGCGATAAATCTCATACATCAACGATGACATACCCTCAAATCCAACTGTACCAAACAATTGTTCATAATAAATTCCACCCTTTGATTGCTCAAATTGTGTGTGCCTTTTGACAGGAATTTTTCCAAGTTTGTGATAAATTGGCATCGCTTAACTATTAAAGGTTTCCTCTTTTTTCTTGCTCACGTTCGATTGCTTCAAACAAGGCTTTAAAATTTCCTTTTCCAAAAGAAATTGCTCCTTTTCTTTGAATTATTTCAAAAAATAAGGTCGGACGGTCTTCCACAGGTTTGGTAAAAATCTGTAAAAGATAGCCTTCTTCATCTCTATCTACCAAAATATTGAGTGCTTTTAAAGACTCAATTGCTTCGTCAATTTTTCCAACTCTCGCCGTTAAATTATCGTAATAAGTTGAGGGAACTTCTAAAAAATCAACGCCACGAGCTTTTAATTCTGTAACCGTATAAATAATATCGTTGGTGGCAACTGCTACGTGCTGAACACCGGAACCATTATAAAACTCAAGATATTCATCAACCTGTGATTTTTTAAGACCTGCTGCTGGCTCATTTATCGGAAATTTTATGTAACCATTACCATTTGATACCACTTTTGACATCAGCGACGTATATTCTGTCGAGATATCTTTATCATCAAAAGTCATTAAAAGTTTAAATCCCATGACATCTTCATAGAATTTAACCCATGTGTTCATCGTTCCTAATTCTACATTTCCGACACAGTGATCAACATATTGTAATCCAACTGTACCTTTAAAAGTACGACTTTTATGCGAAATATAATTTGGTAAAAATATTCCATGATAATTTTTGCGTTCTACAAAAGTGTGAATGGTATCACCGTAAGTTTTAATAGATGAAACGATTACATAGCCATTTTCGTCGGATAAATATTGCGGTTCTGAAACAGGAATTGCCCCTCTCTGCACCGTTTCGTGAAAAGAAGCCGTGGCATCATCAACCCATAAAGCCAGCACTTTCACCCCATCGCCATGATTACGCACATGGTCAGATATTTCAGAATTAGCAAATAAAGAAGTTGTAAGCACTAACCGAATTTTACCTTGCTGCACTACATAAGAGGCTTTTTCTCGAACTCTAGTTTCCGGTCCTGAATAAGCAACGATTTCAAAACCAAAAACACTTTCATAAAAATGAGCAGCTTGTTTGGCATTTCCCACGTAAAACTCAACGTAATCAGTACCATTTAATGGTAAAATATCTGTATTTTCTTCTGATTTATGTATTGATTTTAATTCGACAGTTTCCATGATAAAATTGTTTAAATTCAATTTATTAGCAAATATTTAAGAAATAATTAAACAAATCAAATACTAAATTCTAATTTTACGATAATTAAAACTTATCATAAACTAAATTCTGTATTAAATTTCAGAAAATGGAACAGCGACAATTAAAATATTTTGTGACGATTGCCGAGGAACTGCATTATAATCATGCGGCAGAGAAACTTTTTGTTTCCCAACCCGCCTTGAGCCAGCAAATCCAATTATTGGAAAATGAAATTGGGGTAGAATTGTTTGTAAAAATTAAAAGAAAGAAATTACGAAAAGTAGAATTAACAAAAGCTGGAGAAGCTTTCTTAACCGATGCTAAAAAGATTTTACAGCTTAGTCAAAAAGCCATTGAAAATGCTCGTAAAATAGGCTTACAGCAGGAAATAATTCGTTTAGGGGTTTATAAAATGTTGTTGAAGGAACGCATTATCGAAGTCATTACGCTATTTTCAAGTAGTTTTCCAGCCATTGAAATTAGAATAATTGAACTTCTAACTTTTGTAAGTGTTCAAGATGCTTTAATGGAAGAAACGATTGATTTAGGTTTAACATTAATGCCATTACGATATGCCGAACTTTCAGCAAAAACAACTCAGCAAGGACATTTAGTAGTAATATTATCTGCAAAACACTCTTTGGCGAATGAAAATTTTATTAAATTATCCGCTCTAAAAAATGAAAAATGGGTTGAAATAAACAAATCCTTGCATCCTGTGTATGATGATATTGAGAATGCTTGTCGGGAATCTGGTTTTAGTAGAATTCCTAATATCGTGCAAGAAGTATCCTCACTCGAATTACTTTGTAGTTTAGTAGGTTTAGGGATTGGAATTGCTTTCATTCCATCTTTATTTAATGTAAATCATATAGAAGGGATTGTTTTAAAAAATGTTATAAACGATGATGATTCACCGTTTCATGATATAGAAATAAATCACTCAATTGCCTTTAAAATAACTAATTCTTCAACGCTAATTGGAGCTTTGGTTGGGTTGTTGTGAACGAAATTATTTTTTAACCAATCCGATTTTGTTCACAGGCATTTAATCAAAGGAAATGAATCAGCCTTATAATTTAGTTGAATTAACCCACAAAAATTGCCAAAGGAATTCAAGTTTAGCCTGAATTCCTTTGGCAATTACCTAAAAGTAAAGCCTTTGTAACTTGACTATACTTGTAATTAATATGGATTTAAACCTTCATCTCCCATCCTTTTGCATACTCTCTCGACCAAAGTTTCATTGCTTCTTTATCATTCAATATATGTCCGTTGTTTGGGTCGCAAGTAAGGGTTCTGCCCACTCGATAAGCTATATTGCCCAGTTGAGGCAAAAGGGTAGATTTATGTCCTTCCAAAATGGGGGCATTAATTTTTTCTTTTCCACGAATGGCTTCGCAGAAATTGGCTAAATGAAGTCCATCTAATAATTCAGTTGGACTTACTGCATTTTTTGGGTCAAAAGGCGTATTGTCTTTTACTTCAGAAACTAATTTGTTATCTGCATCAAAAATTTGGTAGCTATTTGCTCCTGTGTAAGTAATTGTACCTTTATCTCCATAAAAAATTACGCCTCGTCCACTGCCTTCCGAATTAAATCCGTTGCAACTTCGTCCTTCCCAAGTACAACCCGTATTATTGGGAAAATTGTAAGTAATTGTCTGTGTGTCAGGAGTTTCCCAATCATCTTGAAAATGATAACGCCCACCTGCTGAAACAACTTGGCTTGGATAATCAACACCCAAACCCCAACGAATTACGTCTAATTCGTGTGTGCCATTGTTCAACGCTTCACCCGTTCCCCAATTCCAAAACCAGTGCCAATTATAATGGACTAAATTATCTTTATATTCACTTCGAGGTGCTGGACCTTGCCATAAATCAAAATCAAGATTTTGTGGAACCGCAATAACTTTACCTTTGCCAATTGTTTTTCTATTATTAACATACCAGCCACGGGCAAAATAAACTCGTCCGATTACCCCGCCATGAAGTTTAGCAATCATATCTTTTACGTTGCTAAAAGTTCTTCGCTGACTACCCATTTGCACTAATTTTTTATATTTATTAGTTGCTTCCACCAGCATTTCGCCTTCATGCGGATTATGACTACAAGGCTTTTCTACGTAAACATTTTTTCCTGCCTGCAAACCCATGATTGCCGCAGGCGTATGCCAATGGTCCGGGGCGGCAATTGCCATGCCGTCAAAATCTTTTTTCTCTAACATTTTACGGACATCCGCAAAGCCTTGTGGCTTTTTGCCCGTAATTTTTTCAATTTCATTCCTCGTTTTTTCTAAAACATTCGCATCAGGGTCGCAGATATAGGCAATTTCAACGTTAGGAAGTTTGGCGAAAGTTTTGGCTAAAAATAAACCACGACTATTCGTGCCCATTATTCCCAACACAACCTTTTCATTGGGCGAACCCCGATAAGCAAAAAGATTTGAAGAGGTAAGTACTCCTGTACCAACAAGCGTTGTTTGTTTGATAAAATCTCTGCGATTTTGCATAGTTATATTTATTTTTAATTACTTTAAAAAGCCTTGATACTCTTTTTAAAGTATATATTTTTCGTTAAAAAGTAAAGTAGAATGAACTACTACAGAACGAATACACATGAAAAATTAAAACAAACTCAATTGTCCCAAAATCTTCTTACTTGCCATCAAATAAGGCTTTCGTTTTTCAGATTCTATCAATTTTACATCCATTTTAAAAACCGTTCCAATATTCATAAGATTGCGTTGCTTTTTGGAACAACTTACCCAAAGATTAGGCACGCCTTGCCCTTCCTTTGGACGAACTCTAATTTTCTTGCGTTTATTATCGTATAGCGTTGAAAGGCTGATATTGATAAAAATTCTATTCATCATTAGGCCATTTTACTATGATTTTCCTACTATAAACTTACTAAAAATACAGCATATTCTCAAGCAAAATTCTATAAAAATTATCCATTTTTATCTTAAATATGGACTAATAATGTTTCAATATGCAAATTAGTGCTATATAAAGCACTTTTAAGTAAATTAATTCATTTGAATACATGCTAAAAGTGCCATATATTGCTCTTATTTAATTAATATTTCAATGAATTTATCACAAGAACTACGAAGTAGACGAGAACAATTGGGCGTTACCCAAGAATATTTAGCTGATTTATCAGGTGTAGGCCTCCGAACGATTAAATCTTTCGAGGGTGGAAAAGCCAATCCAAGGCTCGAAACCCTTACAAAATTATCTGAAGTTTTGGGAATGGAATTGGTATGGACAATCCGTAAAATAAACGTTTAATTTACTACAGTATGAGGCAAGTAGCAATATATGCAAATTGCTTCGCAAGTGTATGGGATTAAAACGGCAGCCAATGCCTTAATTTTCTTTGGAGATGGAACGCCTGCTTATATTACTAAACGCTTTGACCTAAAAGAAGATGGTACGAAATGGGGCGTAGAAGACTTTGCGAGTTTGGCAGGGAAAACTAAAGATAATTTTGGAGTAAATTATAAATATGAATTCAGTTACGAAGAAATGGGAGAATTGATAAAATTGTATGTCCCAACTTGGAGAATTGAGTTAGAAAAATATTATACCTTGTTGATTTTCAATTATTTGTATAGTAACGGAGATGCTCATTTAAAGAATTTTTCTTTGATAGAAACCGTGAAAGGCGATTATGTGTTAAGTCCAGCCTACGACCTCATTAACACTCGCTTACACGTGGAAGATACTGATTTTGTTTACTACTGGACATACAGGAGTTTTCCCTGATCAGCATTTTTAAAAATGTCGTTTAATAAGCCAATGAATCTTTTCAAGGACCAAATTTTAGCTTTGATGATTGAAATCCCTTGCCTGAAATATGAAGTTGCCAA
>JANXRS010000156.1 GCA_025356745.1 Arcicella sp. | reverse complement strand
ATTAAGACAAAGATCCTCAAGATTGGTCAGAAAAGCACTAAGTTTTTCTAAATCTTTGGACAATCATATAGGAGCAATTAAATATTTTATCTGTCATTATAACCTACAAATGAAAGCATTACATTTATAGGACTACCAATTTAGAACCCAATAAAGAGAAGAGATTAAAATATAAATTTACCGTGAAATCGCCGAAAGAGACGGTTTTGCATTTAGATTGAGTGTTGTTGGAACGTAGATGTCAATTAACGTAGATTTAAAAGAATTAGAAATGTATATTTAAGGTGTAACTTGAAAATATACATTTTTAAAAATTAACAAATAGAAAATCCTTTTGAATCGGTGTTATCGAAGACATCTGCATCATTGGCGTTCTATTTTTTAACAAACAATCTTCTCCCTAAATCTGTTATTATTACATGAAAACACAGCCAATAATCCTTACCGACCAAGAAATTGACCGAATCATAGAAATGGCGTGGGAAGACCGCACGCCATTTGATGCCATCACCGCTCAATTTGGCTTAAAAGAACAAGAAGTTATTGATGTGATGCGTAAGGAAATGAAGCCCTCCTCTTTCCGTATGTGGCGTGAGCGTGTGCAAGGGCGAGCCACAAAACATCGGGCAAAAAGTGTGGTGGACGATGTTCGTTTTAAGTGTGCATTGCAAAAGAAAATTTCGTTAAATAAGATTTCTAAACGAAAATAAGTAGTTACACGAAATAAGATTTTGTTTGAAATATTTTCTAATTCATCTAATTATTTCGCTTTAACAGAATTTTCTGCTATTTTCTGTTAAAAATGACCGTTCAATAAAAATATTATTCTCCCTTATAGCATTTCTGTAAAATTTCTTAGAATATTTCAAAGAAAGTATTTAGCTTTGTTATACATTCCTATCCCACCATTAGTTGACAATCCTTAAAACGTATTAATTTTAAAAATATTAACTATGAAAAAAAGTTAAATTAGGGCCTTATTGCCTTTGATTTGAATCTTCCCTACATAGTTGCAAAATTCTAAATGATTAACAAAATGAGTATCAAATTGGATCAAATTGACCATAAAGTATTGGAGATTTTACAGCAAAATGCTAAAATCACAAATGCTCAATTATCAAAAGAAATAGGTCTGTCGCCTGCACCAACTTTGGAAAGGGTGAAAAAATTAGAAACAGCAGGAATTATTGAGAGTTATCACGCACAATTGAATCGTGATAAAGTGGGATTGGGCGTAACGACTTTTGTGACAATTACCTTAACAGGACACAAGAAACAAGTAACTGAATCATTCGTATCACAAGTAAATTTAATTCCAGAAGTAATTGAGTGTCACCACGTTACAGGTTCTGGGGATTTTCTGTTAAAGATAATTGCAAAGGATATTTCATCTTATCAGAAATTAATGTTGGAAAAGATTAACGAAATTGAAGAAGTAGCGGGTACGCAAACTATGGTAATCCTTTCTACTTTTAAGGAGAGTAAGGTATTGCCGATTCCTTGATATGACTTGAATTCTGTCATTGCGAGCAAAGCGAATCGAAGTATCGTTTTGCTCGCAATAACAAGCAAAACTTATTCTTCCACCAAAACATTAAAACTGAAATCTAGTGGGTCAAAGGCTTCGGCTACTTGATTTAAAAATTCTGGATTATTGAGATAAAAGTTTAAGAAATTCTCAGCTCTTTCTTGTGGTACGCCATTTGGGAAGAGTTTTTGTTTTACCCCCAAAAGCTGATTTACTTCCGTTTCTTGATTACGTTCTTCGGCTTTTTTGAGACGTTTTTCAAGGTTTTCTAAAGCATTCAAAACCTTTTGTTGTTCGCCCTTTACGGCTCCTTCCATCGTCTTATCTACCTTCATAGCCTTCTCTAAAATCTTGTCAAAAATAGTAGTAAATTCTTGACTTTCAAATAATAAACTTAATGAATTTTGAGAATTACGTTCCACAAAATTTTTCTTTAACTTAGTTTCATCCAAAAATAAATCATGGGCAGAAAGTCCTAATTTTTCAATTCTTTTAGCAGTTGATTTATTAATAATCATGCCAAAGTTTCGAGGCATTAAAATGGGGAATTCTACTTGATGAAAATCGAATATTCCTTTTAATTGTAACCAATAAGGCACTTCTGAAGGACCACCGATATAGGCTAAATTGGGTAAAATAACTTCCTCATATACAGGACGTAGCACCACATTTGGACTAAATCTTTCTGGTTCAGTTTCTAGTAAATTTAGTATCTCTGTTTCTGAAAATTGAATATCTGTATTTAATACTTTGTATAAATTTCCCTCCTGCGTAATACGTTCACGCACACCATCTGCAAGGTAAAAAAAGTTGATTTCTCTAGGAACAATTTGAGTTTTATACCCTAAATGCTCTAAATCCTTCGTAGTTTTAGATACAATATTGAAGGCAGAGTGTTGTAATAAATCGTTCTTAATTATTGGAATAAATTGTCTTTTTAAATCTCTATCATCGGCATCAATACAGATAAGTCCTTGATTACCAAATAATTCATTAGTATAACATCGGGCAGTATTTGCCAAGGTTTCATGATTAAGATAGGCATCTTTAAAAACCGTTGGACATTCTGCCATTTCTAAAATCAACGTTTCTAATTCCTTCGGATTCATTCGCCCCACTGCACCCGTTTGGCTGGTTTCCCAAGCTAAATTTTTACCAAATAAGGAGAAATGATTGATTTCCGCAAAATCATGGTCTTCACTCGCCATCCAATAAACAGGAACAAAATTAAATTCTGGAAAATAACTTTTCAATCTCTTCGCCAAATTAATGGTCGTAATCATTTTGAAAACTACATACAATGGACCCGTGAAGATGTTTAATTGATGTCCTGTTGTTACAGTAAAGGTATTTTCCTGTAAAAGAATGTCTAAATTAGGTTGATTCGAGAGGTTTTTATATTGCTTTTTAAGTGTTTCTACTAATACTTTTCGCTTTTCTGAATCAAATTTTTTCAAAGCTAATTGTTTATTAAATCCTTGAATATCAGGATAATTACCAGAGAAATCTTTGATTTTGGGAGATTGCTGAATGAAGTCTAAAAATAACGAAGAAAATAAATTTACTTCTGAAAGTGGTAACTGGTTGATTTGCATAATGAATTTAGCCTAACGGGAATTCGGTTTTTTACCCTTTTTTTCTAACGAATAAGTTTGTGAGTTTGTTCCTGCATTGTATCTCGAAACAATCGTAGTTTTGAGATACAGTATTTGAATTTTAGTAATTGACCTACCTTTTTCCAACTCCCATAAAAAACAAAACCCACCCCACAATTAAACTTGCCCCGCCGATGGGTGCAACTGCTCCCCACATCGTTACGTTCGTTGCACAAATTAGATAAAGCGAACCTGAGAAAATTATGGTTCCAATCAGAAAGGCATTACCTGACCATGTGAGAAATTTATGAGGAATTTTATCGGTTAAAATACCTACAAATATCAATGCTAAGGCTCCATACATTTGGTATCGAGCAGCAGTTTCAAAGGTTTCGGTATGGTTAGATGCCTCCAAAGCTATTTTAAAAGTATGAGCTCCAAAAGCACCCAAGGCAACTGATAGTCCTGCTAATATGGCTCCTGATTTTAGGAATAATTTGTTCATTTTTATTATTTTTTTAAACTTGCCGCAAAGTGTCTATTCATAAGCATAACTGCTTCTTCAATCGTTGCTAAACCAACTTCTGCACGTCGTTTATTCAGATTTTGAACATCAATTACAGGCTTAGGCTCATAGCTATACCCTAAAAACCTATAATCTCTGAAAATTGTTTTTAGTTGAACTTTATCTGCTTCCTCAACGATTTTCCATTCGTCCATTAAACTTTTCATTTCGGACAAATCACCTCTATTAGGTTGATTCATTAGTTCAATATGCCTTTTTGCAACAGATTGGTTATGTTCAATCATCAAATTAACTTGCTTTGCGACTTGAGCAAATTTTATGTTTTCAATTTGAGCATGAATTTGAAACGTTGTAAAGAGTAGAATTAAAATTAACGAGATTTGGTTTTTCATTTTTATTTAGGTGTTTTTTTAATCATTAGCTTGAGAACATAGTGCTAATTGATTCCTAGATGTAATGCTAATCGAGTAATAGGGTATTTATGCTAAAAGATGCTTTTAACATAAATACCCTACTTTTATTTCTTACGTTTCAACGCCAAATCGTGTGCAGTGTCATAGTAACTTCTTAAATTACTCCAATCAAAGGTTTCTGAAATACTTTCCACTCTATTTCGTTGCGTAATGCGTTCACGGAGCGACTGTTTTACGAACTTCAAAAGCATTTCTGATAATTGCTCAGCCGCTTTATGAAAGTCTTGTGAGCTACGATTGACTACCATAACACCCCACTGTTCGTAATCACGCATAATTTGCATCATATAATCTCCAAAACCCGAAAGGTCGGAAGTGATGGTTGGCACACCACGAGCAATACATTCCAAAGGAGTATATCCCCAAGGTTCGTAATAACTTGGAAAAACGCCCAAATTACAACCTCTCACAAATTGACCATAATCCAAACCAAAAAGTGGATTGGTCGAAACAATGAAATCGGGATGATAAACAATTTTAACTTTATCTTCTGGATTGTTCATCAAGTTGGCTTTGCGAGTATAATCTGTAATACCATCTTCTTGTTTAAGCAAATGCGTAACCACTTTTGGACGTTTATTGGTTTTCCAAGTTTGGATGGTTCTGCGGAGTCGCAAACGCCAATATTCATCAATAAATTCGTTTAAGTCAGGAGTTTTTAAGTCCGTTGCAGAGGCGGATGCTTGAAAGAGTTTTTCGCCAATTTGCTTTTCGATAGAATTACAAGTTTCATGTATTTCGTCCATCACTGCTCTCGATTGTAACACCTCGGGATCGATGGAATGAAAAGGTTGTTTGGTAATAAAAAACATTACAACCGTTTTATCAATTTTGGCTTGCTTCATTTTATAGTTCAATCTCGCCAAGGCTTCCAGTGTAATATCGTAACCTTTATTCGAGAATTCATACCGTCCAGAAGTAAAGAAATACAACGTTTTTTCAAGGTCGAAAGGTTGACTTTGAAAGAAATGCCCCATTACAAATTCATTGATTCTATCTTTAAATTTGGTATGCAAATTTTGATGTTCGTGCATTGCCGAGAAACGGGTGATATTCAATCCGTTTGGTAGAATCAAATCGGGAACTTTTCCCAACAAAAACTCACATTCTCTGGCGGTTACATCACTTACCGTCGTCATTACGTTACACAGATTGGCCGCCAAACGTTCAATGGTTGCTTGCGTTTCAATTCCATAGTTACGAGCTTCATCTAACCAGTTAAAAGTGTGGAGTTTATCGTAAAAATTAGGTACATTTCCAGCCAAATATCGTCCCAACATAGTAGCATGAGTCGTGAAAACGGTTGAAATTTTCACTCCATCAGCTTTTAAATCAGGTAAGCACGTAGCTGCCATCCATTCGTGAATATGAGCTACGATTTCAGTTTTATTTGCATGTTCTTGAGAAATTTCCGTTAAGAAAACACGAATCATTTCACCAAACAAAATGGTCTGATTTACAATGTCTTCAACATTAATAGTTGAGACTTGATGTTTTTCCCATAGCCGTCTTTTAAGTACATTGAGCTTATCTGTAATTGAAGATAAATCAAAGAGAACAATTTTGGGTTTACCCGTGATGAGCCAGTAGCCATAATGTACGCCCAAACCTGCTGCACGCATTTTTTGAATAGTTTTTCCGAGAAAAGAATCGTCTAAATCTTGAATTGGCTCAAATTCTGCGGAAGCAGTTTGAGGAAAATAAGGGCCTAATAGAAAGTAATTATCACCCCATTTCTCCACCATAGAAGGTACTTTTGTTCGGATAACGGTGTATATTCCACCCACTTGATTACAGGTTTCCCAAGCAATTTCGATTAATACTTTTTGCTTATTAGCGGATGATTTAATTGGATTTTGGATTTCCATAATTGAGGTTTACTGGTTATCTGTTTATTTTAATAGAATCATAAAATTAAGATTATTCCTTGATTTTTTTTGATTTATTGAAGAATTTTTGAAAATAATATTTTGCTTTTTCTATTAACAAGTGATTAATCCCCAATTTTAATCCTCTAAAATATTACCTAAAAACGTACTTTTTAAAGCGAATGAAATTAAGAAAAACACAATTGCCCAACGTAGATACGGATGGTAAAAATCTTGTACATTACGATACTGATTTTGCTTGATTTCTACTTTTTCTAATCGGTTAATTTCCTTAAAAATATTTCTTAAAGAACTAGCATCGGTTGCTCGAAAGAATTTTCCCTCACTAATTTTTGCAATTTCTCTAAGCGTACCTTCATCAACTTTATCGGTTGTTGTTTTTTCACTTCCTACTGCCACCGTATATACTCGAACACCAAAAGCTTTTGCCAACTGAGCGGAGGTTACGGGGTCAAGATTTCCAGCGGTATTATCACCATCCGAAATCAAGATTGCCACTTTACTTTTTGATTCAATTTCTCGTAAACGATTAATACACATTCCGAGGGCATTACCAACTGCCGTTCCCGATGTAGTGATGATTTTGGAAGAAATTTCATCAATATATTCTCTAAGAATCTCATAATCAGTTGTTAAAGGGCAGAGAGAATAGGGTTCTCCAGAGAAAATTACAAGCCCGATTCTATCTTGTGAACGCCCTTCAATAAATTGATTTGCTACGTTTTTAGCAACTGATAAACGACTTGGTGGAATGTCTTGGTTATCCATTGACTTAGAAATGTCCATCGCCAACATAATGTCTATTCCTTCAGAATATTGGTCAGATTCTGAGATTGAACGTTGGGGTCGAGCTAATGAAATAATAATTAAAGCGGTGGAAATCATCAAGAAAATACCAGGAATAAACCGTAAAAAACTCACCCAATTTGATTGAATATCGTTAGCAGGAAACGCCACATTGAGTTTTTGGGTAGAATTACTCCGAAGCCAATCTCTAATTAAAAAAAGAATAGGAATAAAAGGCAAACCGTATAAGAATAGGGGATGCACCCATTCGAAACTCGAAAAGGTGGAGGGAAGAAACCAATATTTTGAAAACCAATCTGTCATTTTTTAGGGGCTAGATTTTGAAACCTAGCCCTTAATACTTAATTCCTGCCTACGTTCACGGTAAAGACCGCCTGCTAATTCTTGAAGCACCTGCAAAGATGCAATTGTTTTATTAGAATATACGCCTCCATACACCGTAGCATCAATCTCACGAAGTGCATCCGACAAACGACTATCTATAAGATTATCTAAAATTTCTTTAGTTGTGAAAGTAGTAAATGGCTTATTTTCAAGGCGTTCTATGTATTTTTTCCAAAGCACAACGGCTTCTTCAATATTTTCTAAGCGTTTTTTAGCATCATCCGTTGTACGACTAAAACGTTGAAAAAGTTTCTGAAAATCATCATATCGTCTTCTGAAATTGAACAACCTGATTTGCCTTTTGATAGATTTGCCAAAGAACCAAAATATTACGCCTGATAAGGCCAAAAGACCAATAATTATCAAGAAAATTAGGGGAAAGTTAGCCTGTTGCTTAATTAGGACTAAACGAGTATCTTTTTTCAAAGAAAGTGTATAAATACTTACATTGGGATTGATAATACTGTTTAAAACCACATAATCCAACGGGGCAAACACACGAGTACAGTCTCGTTTAGCACGTACATACACGGGCAAACTTAACTCCTGTAGTGGCGTAACTTCAAAAGAAATGAGGGTATAAATCACGCTATCAAGACTACCATTTTCATCGGTGACAGTATCAAAATATTCCCGTTTTATTAATTCAAAAGGAGCAAAATTATATGAAGAATCAGGAAAGAAAACATCCACAGTGGCCTTGTGGCGATAACTGATGGCGTATTTCACGGGTAAACCCACTTTTACACTATCGCTCAAAAATTTGCCCTTTGGAGGAGTCCAACTAGGGATTTGGGCATTTGTTTTTTGATAGAAAAATGTAATCAGTATGGTTAGAAATAGATATTTTAGGTTTTTTTTGGTCATTTATATTTCAAATATTCATTGTCTTGCCAAGCGAGCTTGAAGGTATCATTTTCATAAATTTCAAAAACCCAAACGGGTTCGCCCTCTTTCTCGGCTGCAATTGTTATTTCTCCATCGTCTTTTATGCAATCGGTTATTTCCAAATTATATAATTGGGCGTATAGATTTAGTAAATCTTCTGGGTAGGCTATGTTTTTATTAAAAATGGTTTTCATTCTTTATCAAGAATTTCTGGAATTAACTCATTCCATTTAAGTTTATGAATATCTTGTAATTCTTTATCAACTTCAATTAATGAAGAATAAGTATCGAAAAAGTCAGTAAGATTTGATAACAAACGTAGATAATATTTCAAAGAAGGAATCACTCCATTGACAATTATTTGACAGCCATGTTTTGCTTTAATTTCAGCGATTAATTGTTCGATTTCGGTCTTATTTTCCGACTTTACATTTTTTAATGATAGAATATAATAGCGAGATGGATTATATAGTTGAATTTTTTCAATGGCTATTCTAACGATTGAGCTATCTATTTCTTTATCTAACTTTATTTCGATTGCTTCAAAGAGTTCTTTATCCTTAAAAATCTGAATATCTCCTGCCGTTTTAGAAGTTCTATCCGATGCTGTATGACTTCCTAAAACTCCCAATGAACACGATTCATATCTTTTAATTTCTTTGATAATTGATTGATAAACAGCATGAAAAGCTAATACGGGCAGTTTTGAGCCACCATGAGTTTTGTAATTATAACCAAAATGAGATTCTAAGGCAATAATAAGTTTGCCAATTGTTAAATTTTCAGGGTTAAGTAATGGAATTATCGGAATACTACTTTTTTCTCTTGCTTGAATAGCAAAATTTAGCATAATCCTAAGAACATTAACCGCTTTATTAGGCTTAGTCTCAACAAAATCAATGAGGTTTAAAAATGCCTCTTTTACCAATTTATTTGAAATTTTACCACCATAATCTAACGTATAAGGAAATGGTTGTTCAAGAGAACGAGTTAGCCAGCCGCTTTCTGCCATTGATGATAAGCCTAATTCTTTTAAAGTAGGTGTAATAAATTGAGTATCAATACTTCTTCCAGAAAAACCACTTTTCATGTTGGTTTGATGATTCCGTATATCTTGATTGGGAGAAAGTATTTTATGAACAATAAGCGTTACTAATACAGTAAAAACTCCTTTTTGGGTTGATATATTTCCACCAATTGTATTTAGAAAATTCAAATACTTATCATCAATATTTTTAATATCATCAACTGAAAAGGAGGAGTTGTAGATTTCCAATAATTTCTGTTTGTGGTTCATCAATTAATAATTTTTGAGTTAAAATAGATTTTGCAATGGCTTCAATAACAGGAATAGCTACGGAGTTTCCTACTTGTCTATAATTTTCGGATAAACGTTTATGTCGTTTGAAATTTTCTGGATAACCCATCAAACGATAACATTCGTTGATGGTTAATTTTCTAACTAATTTTTGTTCGGGAATATACA
>JANXRS010000085.1 GCA_025356745.1 Arcicella sp. | reverse complement strand
CAAAAACCAATTGTTTTTTGTTGCCAGACAGGATTACGAAGTGCAAAAGCCCTTGAAATATTAGCACAAGAGGGAGTTAAAGGTATTTTTTATACTTTATATGATGGTGTATAGTGTGAGTTGAAATTATCCTAATGTTTTCCAGTATAATAAGTTGCAATGAAGATAATAACAAGCATTTAGAATTCAAATCGAATTCACAGTTATCCCCGTATAATGCCTATGGGAAATTCACAATTCTCTAAATTCTTTACTTTTTATTATGGATAGAGCTTTCATAAGTATCGCTTATCCACCAGACTCGGTGAATTTGTCATTTTAAATATCGTTTTTGACTATATGAGTATAATTACTTGCGAGTGCATCAAAAAGTGTGGGGCAAATGATTTTTGATATTTTTAACCTAAAAGCAAGTGAGGTTCAATAAGTAATCTCAATCATGTTTCATATTAAGTATTCAGAACCATTTAATTGAACTGTTAAATATCTTGAAAGATTATACCCAAAACAATTTGCCCGCTACTTTTTAATACCCTCCATTATGCACCATCATATTTAAATAAAAATCCGTAAGTGATTTATTAATCACTTACGGATTTGAATGTTTTGTAATGATTGCAACAAAACTATTTAATTATTATCTATTTTTCTACCGAAAGCTTATAAATCGTTGTGGTTGAATACTTTTCATTTGGTTTTAAAACTACCGTTGGAAATGCTGATTGGTTGGGCGAATCTGGATAATGTTCTGATTCTAAACATAAAGCAAAACGTTTAACATACTTTACGCCGTCTTTACCTGTAAGTTTTCCATCCAAGAAATTTCCTGTGTAAAATTGAATTGCAGGCTCAGTTGTTAAAACTTCCATTTTACGACCCGATGTTTTTTCAAGAACCGTTGCCGCAAGACTCAATTCATTTCCTTTTTTGTTCAAAATCCAAGCATGGTCGTAACCACCACCCAATTTAATTTGCTCGTCTTTTACTTCATTAATTCCTTTTCCGATAACGGTTGGTTTCGTAAAATCAAACACGGTACCTGTTACCGAACGAAGTTCTCCCGTAGGAATTAAACCTTTATCAACGGGTAAATATCTGTCAGCATTTAAGGTTACTTCTTCATCAAGAATATCTTTTTTAGAACCTGAAAGATTAAAATACGAGTGATTAGTAAGATTAATAACGGTCGCTTTATCAGTTGTGGCGGAGTAATCCATTTTTAGGGAATTATCTTTCAGCAAAGTATAAACTACCGTAATATTCAAGTTTCCTGGATATCCTTCCTCGCCATCTTTACTTAAATAAGTCAGTTTCAAAGCTGATTCTTCTCCTTCGATTGGTTCAGCATTCCACAAAACTTTATCGTAACCTACTAAGCCGCCATGTAAATGGTTCTCGTTGTTGTTAACCGCCAATTGATAATTTTTGCCATCCAACGTGAATTTCCCTTTGGCAATACGATTTCCGTAACGACCAATAATAGCACCAAAATAAGGTGGAGGGGTAAGATATCCTGCCAAAGAATCGAATCCTAAGAAAATATCTTCAAATTTTCCGTCTTTGTCAGGGGCAGTCCAATGCGTGATAACACCACCATAATTAGAGATTTTCACCTCCATGCCATTGGCATTTTTGAGCGTGTATTGGTCGGCTACTCGCCCATCGGGGAGTGTTCCGAAAACTGTTTTTTTAATTTTGTTCACGGTTAATGAATCGGTAGTTTGATTACTTTCAGTTTTTTTACTCGTACAACTTTGTAAAAATACAATGCCCATTGCGAGCGTTATAAATGTTTTTAATTTCATGAGTAACAGTGTTTGGGGTTTGAATATTTCTTTGATTACCAAAAAATAAGGTAAATTACGATAAAAATGGCCACAATAGAAATTGCTCCATAACGAAATATTGGCTCAACTTTAAACCATTCTTTCTTGACTACAAAAGCATTTGGGTTGTCTTTCCCTTTTGATTCGATTAAACTTATGGTGACGTGTACTAATGAACAAATCCAGAAAACAACGCCCATACGATTCATAAACGGAAATTCAGGGAATTGATAATTTATCCAAGACGATAAAGCAATACTTAAAATGGCAGCGGTTAAAGCTCCATTAGCACTTGCTTTTTTCCAGAAAAAACCTAATAGAAAAATACTCAAAATACCTGGTGAAATATAACCCGTATAAACTTGGATGTATTCAAAGGCTTGCCCAAAATTTCTTAAAAAAGGACTTACTACTAAAGCAATTGCAAAAGCAACTACGATAGCAACTCTTCCTGTCCAAACAGTTTGTTTCTCCGTAAGATTTTTGTTGAAATATTTTCTGTGAATATCCAACACATAAATCGTTGAAATACTATTGGCTTTTCCTGCCAAACTTGCCACGATGGCAGCAGTAAGGGCTGCAAAAGCCAATCCTTTTAAGCCCACTGGTAGAAGATTTAGCAAAACAGGATACGCATTATCAGGTCTAACAATTCCATTTTGTGTTATTCCATCCACAATGGCTTGGTCAGCATTTTCTTGAAATAGAACGTAGGCCGCTAAACCTGGTAAAACAACGATAAATGGCATCAACATTTTCATGAAAGCGGCAAATAATACCCCATTTCGAGCAGTCTTTAAATCTGCTCCCAAAGCTCGTTGCGTCATGTATTGATTACAGCCAAAATAATTCAAGTTATTGACCCACTGACCCCCAATAATAAACATCATGATTCCCGGAAGTTGTCGATAAGCATCAATAAAACCGCCCCGCCCATCGTGAACTTGATATTGATTTGGCGTAAAAATCATGTGTAAATGACTATCCGCTTTTTCTTTGATTAAACTTAATCCTTCAAAAACGCCAGAACCCGTACCTACTCTGTCAGAAAGTAAATCTAAAGCTAAATAAGTGGTAGCCAAACCGCCAAAAATCAAGCAAACCACTTGAATTACATCGGTGTAACCAATCACTTTCATACCGCCCAGCGTAATAATTACGGCAAAAACGGTGAGGAATAAAGTACAAGTCATAAAGCTAAACCCCGTCATTTTTTCTAAACTAATACCGCCCAAATAAATGATGGAAGTAAGGTTTACGAAAATGTATAGAAAAAGCCAAAAAACTGCCATAATTGTTGCCAAGCGTTCATCGTAGCGTTTGGCAAGAAATTGGGGCATGGTGTAAATCTTGTTTTTTAAATACATTGGTAGGAAATATACTGCCACGATTATTAACGATACTCCCCCTAATAATTCATAGACCGAAATGGCAATTCCTAATTGAAATGCCTGTCCACTCATGCCAATAAATTGTTCTGCGGATATATTGGAAGCAATAATTGAGGCTCCAATTGCCCACCAAGTTAATGAACCTTCAGCAAGAAAAAAGTCTTTTGAATCATCGTTTTGTTTACCTTTATTTTTATAAACCCAGTAACCATAACTGGAAACAATGACGAAATAAATAAAGAAAATGCAATAGTCGAGGGTTTCTAAACCAAGTTTCATACGTTATATTTTGAAGGGTTAATGTAAAGTATTAGCAGCCTTGTCCGTAGTAGGCATTTTTTCCGTGTTTTCGTTCAAAATGTTTCATTCTGAGTGTATCTTTAATTCGGGGAGTATTCGGATTTATTTGTAAAGTAAGCTGTGCCATTTTAGCAATTTCTTCTAAAACAGCCGCATTATAAACTGATTTTTCGGCATTTTTACCCCAAGTAAAAGGTCCATGATTTTGCAGTAAAACCATTTCTACTTCTTGATGCGATAAACCTTTATCTCTGAAGCAGTCAAAGATTTGATTTCCTGTTTCATATTCATAATCCCCCTGAATCATTTCATCGGTCAAAGCTTTTGCACAAGGAATATCTTGATGAGTATGATCGGCATGAGTTGTTCCAAAAATAGGAATATCCATTCCTGCCTGAGCCCATGCTACCGCATAAGTACTATGGGTATGGGTAATTCCGCCAATATCATCCCAAGTTTTATACAGCAAAGCATGCGTTTTTGTATCCGAAGATGGACGCATTATTCCTTCAATTACTTGGGCATCATAATCCATAATCACGATGTCTTCGGGTTTTAGAATTTCGTAAGGTACACCGCTTGGTTTGATGGCAAAAATGGCTTTATCCCTATCAACCGCACTGACGTTACCGAAGGTAAAAATTACTAAACCAAGTTTATGAAGCACCATATTGGCTTCATAACATTCTTCTTTAAGGCTTTTATATACACTCATTTCTTGAGAAATTTGTAAGAATGTATGCGATAAATACATTCCTACAAAAATTATTTTTTTACTTAAATATTACTTCATTCATTCTCAAATCACTTTTTAATTGGCGGATTGTGGTACTTTTATCAATCACAACCAATTCAATTCCTAACATATCGGTCAAATCTTCTAAGTATTCTGTTGTAAGGTTTTGACTGTAAACAGTGTGGTGAGCTCCCCCTGCCAAAATCCAAGATTGCAAACCAATTTCCATGCTTGGTTGAGGTTTCCATAAGGCACGAGCCGTTGGTAATTTTGGAAATTCTTGGGTTACTTCTACGGCTTCTACTTCGTTGACAATCATTCTGAAACGGTTTCCTATATCAATTAATGAAACATTCAAAGCCGAGCCAGCCGAACCGTTAAATACCAAACGAACGGGGTCTTCTTTGCCACCAATTCCTAAAGGATGTACTTCACATTTTACTTGTCCATCAGCAATAGAAGGACAAATTTCCAACATGTGAGATCCTAAAACCATCGGATTTTTTGGGTCAAAATGATACGTATAATCTTCCATGAAAGAGTTTCCGCCTTTCATACCACTCGCCATTACTTTCATAACGTGTACCATTGCCGAAGTTTTCCAATCACCTTCACCACCGTAACCATAGCCTGCCGCCATCATTCGTTGCGAGCCAATTCCTGGTAATTGACGCATTCCGTGCAAATCTTCAAACGTGTTGGTGTAGGCAGAATATCCCCCCGCTTCTAAGAATGCCTTTAATCCTAATTCTATTCTTGCCGCTTCAACCAACGAAGAACGCATCGCTCCACCATTTGCCAATGAGGACATCATTTGGTAAGTAGCTTCATATTCTTTAATCAGATTTTGTATTTCCGCATCAGATATTTGATTAATAACCTGTACTAAATCTCCGACTCCGTGTGTATTTACTGCAAATCCGAATTTCATTTCAGCCGCCACCTTATCGCCATCGGTTACGGCTACTTGACGCATATTATCCCCAAAACGAACCACTTTCATCGTTTGCATTTTGTACTTACCAACCGCCACACGAGACCAAGTATTGATTTTTTCGAGTACCGAATCCGCTTGCCAATGACCTACAACTACTTTACGATTAATTCGCATTTTTGCCATGATAAATCCAAATTCTCGGTCACCATGAGCGGATTGATTTAGATTCATAAAATCCATGTCAATATCAGCATAAGGAATGTCCCGATTGAATTGGGTGTGCAAATGCAAAAGCGGAACTTGAAGGACATTCAACCCCGAAATCCACATTTTGGCGGGTGAAAAAGTGTGCATCCAAGCAATAATACCCACACAGTTAGGAGTAGCATTCGCTTCCTTACAAATAGCCATTATTTCTTCAGTCGTTTTCACAACAGGTTTAAAGATAATTCTTAGCGGAATTTGTGGAGAATTATTAAATGATTCAGCGATAATTTTAGAATGTTCATCGACTTGACGGAGCGTTTCTTCTCCGTATAAATGCTGGCTACCCGTTACAAACCAGACTTCAAAAGTTTTTAGATTAAGCATTGTTTTCTGTAAATTTTCCGAGTTTTTGATATTTCTCGTATAGTTTTTTATAAGTTATAACAGATTCTTGTTGGGGTTCATAATAAGCATCAAAGCCAGAACCCATGGCTTTTTGAGCATCGAAAAGGGTTTTATGAATCCCAGCAGCTACAGCAGCATTCATGGCAGCTCCCAAGGCACAGGCTTGGTCGGAACTCGCTACTTTAATGGGCATATTTAACACATCACTGAGCGTTTGCATTACAAAAGGCGATTTTTTTGCTACGCCACCAATGGCAATCACTTGCTTGATTGGTACACCTTCTTCCATAAATCTATCAACGATGGCTTTTGAACCATAAGCGGTTGCTTCCACAATCATTTTAAACATTTTAACGGCATCAGTTCCTAAATCCATTCCCATAAAAGAGGCTTTTAAGGTATGATTTGCATCGGGTGTT
>JANXRS010000080.1 GCA_025356745.1 Arcicella sp. | reverse complement strand
TTGTTCCGTTAAAAGACCTCATATCGTTAGACATGAATTGAGAATCAATTATCTTGACTTTCGTGATAATATCTTTTGGGTTGGGTGTGGATTATATAATCTTAGAATAAGACACAGAACCAAAATGTAAAATCTCATAAGGTTCAACAATTATCCTAATAAACATTAATGACATTGTTATGTTTTGATGAATGTTTCAGACCTAAAATTAATAATTATTTTACAAAAATACTCGTAAATGAAAATTTTTCTCCGTCGAATAATCCTAAGTCTGATAATTTGAGATTAGGAATCACTAATAATGCCATAAACGATAGACTCATGAAGGGTGAACCCAATGTGCAACCTAATTGTTTGGCGAATTCGTCAATATCAGAATATTCTTTGGCAACTTCATAACCATCTTTGTCAGACATTATTCCAGCAATTGGTAACTTTAGAATATTTTTTTGTCCTTTTCCATTAATACAAGAAATGCCTCCACGGGCTTCTATAATTAAATTTACAGCTTCACAGATTGATTTATCGTCCACGCCAACGGCAATAATATTATGCGAATCATGGGCAACTGATGAAGCAATTGCTCCTTCTTTTAAACCAAAATTTTTGATAAATGCTACTGCTATGGGTGCATCTTTATAACGATTAACGACCACAATTTTTAGAATATCCCGTTCTACATCAGAGACAACAAAGCCGTTAGAAAGGTTGGAATTATGTTCAGATTTTAAAGTTATTAACTGCCCGTCAAGAACTTCTATAACATTAATTTTTTGAGATATTTCCTCAGTTGGACTCTTACAAGCAAAATCTTCGACTTTCTTCTTTTCACAGTTAAAATTGTTAATGATTTTACTGCTTGAGTTTGGTATTTTTGAAATACCATTTTCTGCCACAATTTCACCGTTTAAGTAGGTTTGTTTTACCTCAAAATCGGTCAAATTATTTATTACAATAAAATCCGCAGAATCACCTTCTCTTAATAAACCTACGGGTAAATTATAATGCAAAACGGGGTTTACACACGCCATTAGTAAGATTTCAAACAATAAATCTGGATATTTCGCTAAAGCCCTTTTTACTAATAGATTAATGTGTCCTTCTATTAAATTATCAGGATGTTTATCGTCTGAACAAAACATCATATTTTCATAATGTTCTGGTAATAAATCAATTAAGGCTTCAAAATTCTTAGCGGCAGAGCCTTCCCGAATTAAAATTTTCATCCCATATTTCAATTTATCCAATGCTTCTTCGGCTGTAAAACACTCATGATCGGTTTGGCAACCTGCCTCAATATATCTTCGAGCATTGTCTCCCCGTAGGCCTGGAGCGTGTCCGTCCACAGGTTTGTTATACTGTTTCGCCAGAGTAATTTTTGCCATCATATCGGGGTCTTTGTTCAATACGCCTGGGAAATTCATGACTTCTGCCAAATAGCCAATTTCAGGATAAGTAATAAACAATTCTTCAACATCATTGGGTGTAATGCTTGCTCCCGCAGTCTCAAAAATAGTTGCAGGGACACACGATGGAGCTCCAAAACAGAATTTGAAAGAGGTTTGTCTTCCGTTTTCAACCATATATTCCACACCAGCTTTTCCTAAAACATTACCAATTTCATGAGGGTCAGAAACCGTTGCCACTGTACCATGAACCACTGCCAAACGAGCAAATTGAACGGGTGTGAGCATTGAACTCTCCACGTGAACGTGTGCATCCACAAAACCTGGGAGTATGAAAGAAGTATGAGATATGAGCTCGGGAGAAATATCTGATATTAACTTAATTTTCTTAATAATTCTATTCTCAATATCGATTGTTCCGTACTGAATTTTCTTTTCAAAAATGTTGATAATATTGCCTGTAATTTGCATAATTTGCTGATTTTAGAACTGAAAATTACCAATTAATCCTTGTTAAAAATACGATAGATGGGATTTTATCGTTAATTTTGAAATCATAATCTCTGCAATATATATCAAATCAATCATTGACTTCTGATTTCCAATCATTTAAATCACTAATAATCAATTTATTATCTGTGTATTTTTAATAAACTTTCGTGCTTTTTCTAAAGCTCCATTGTACGAATTGTTTTTACCAAAACCTCACAAAGAGATTTAGGAGCATATTATTATTCATGAAAAAAATAACTTATTTATTCCTTATTGTTATGTGCATCTCTTCTTGCGGTGTCACGCCTGATGTACAACCCGTTTTACAAGATTTCTCTTTACCCGTTGCGGATGGGAAATTAGATATCACTTTTACCGACGCAACGCTGAATGTAACCAATCCGAATGTGGTTGCTGCTAGTGGGGACAATGTGAATGTATCCTTAGTAATTAAGAAAACAGCAAGCAGTGAAAAGCCAAGAATTATGCGAGTTTTTGTTGCTGATCAACCAAATTATCGTAAATCGACTCAGCCTTTGTTTGAAATCAAATTGAAGAATCGTGATGAGCAAACCCAAACCATTGATTTCACTGTTTCAGCAACCACAGGTAAGACCTATTTGCATTTTGATGTGTACGACAATAATGAAAAAGTTACTCGTAAAACGTTAATTATTAATATTTCAAAGGATGCTCAGGTAGCTTCTTGGCAAAATATTACTTTGGGTGCTCAAAATAATGCCCTTGGTTCAAGAGTTTCATCAGCAACGGGTGATATTTATACGGTTTGTGATTTAGATTCAAATATAAAATATGTGGATATTACTTACGCAGCTTTTGGCTCACCTTTAGCAAAACCTACACTTTTATCGAATCCTGAGCGTCAGAATTTAGGTTTTTCTACTTCAATTCCTGCTTCAAATACGGTGTGTGGTGGAGGAAGTACTGCTGGTGGAACCCCCACTTATTTTGTAGAAGCACCTTCAACAACTGATTTTATGATGGTTGATGATGCCACTTTAAATGGATTAACCATTCCTACAACTTCACAAAGTATAGTTGTGGAAGTTGGCAAAACGTATGCTTTCATAAATGGAAGAAAGAAAAAGGGTTTAGTAAAGGTTACAGGACTTGAAGGCGGAGTGGGAGGCAAAATTAGTTTTGATATTAAGGTGCAGAAGTAAAATTTTATTTTTAAAGAGGCTGAACAGAATTTCTGTTCAGCCTCTTTGCTTTTTTAAAATATTTTACGTTACATTTTTTATTTCGATATTTTATTCTACATTTGTAGAATAAAATATCGAAATGTAGAATGAATCAATTATCAAAGACCGAAGAACAGTTAATGGAGTATATCTGGAAACACGAAAAGGTATTTATGAAAGACCTAATGGATTGTTATGCAGAGCCTAAGCCTGCTACCACTACGGTTGCAACTTTGTTAAAACGAATGCAAGACAAAGGTTTTGTGGGGTATGTACTATATGGAAATTCGAGAGAATATTATCCTTTGGTTGAAAAATCGGTATATTTTTCTGTATATGTGAAAGGAATAATTAAGAATTTCTTTGGGAATTCTGCCTTGCAATTTGCTTCTTTTTTTACTTCAACTTCCGAAATGACTAAGGCTGAATTGGAAGATTTAAAAAATATCGTTCAACAAGAAATTAACAAAAAGAAATCATGACAATTTACCTCATCAAAGTTGTTCTTTGCTCTGCCTTATTTTTGGGTTGTTATTTTCTCCTTTTCCAAAGAGAGAAAACCTATCGTTTCAACCGTTTTTACTTGTTATCTAGTCTCTTCGTGCCCTTTATTATTCCATTAATAGAAGTTGAAAATGGTTCTACATCCATAAATATTCTTCAAGTTGAAAATGTCTATATGCCATTGCACGAAACAATCCAAACAGTAAATATCAATGAAATGGCTGTTACTGAAATACAAGGCTCTGAAATCAACCCATCTTTGTTGATATATGTATTGGTGAGTAGTATTTTATTGTTTATTTTTCTGAAAAATATTTTTGTACTTATCAAAGAAATACAGAACAATGAAAAAGTGGTTTTAGGAGAAATTTTAATCGTTTTATTAGACAAAAAGATTACACCTTATAGTTTTATGAAATACGTGTTTGTGAATCGTGAAGATTATGAAAATCTAAATATTGAGAAAGAGGTTTTTCTGCATGAATTCACCCACGTGAAACAAGGACATTCAATTGATATTCTTATAATTGAGTTAATGAAGGTATTTTTATGGTTTAATCCTTTGTTATTTTTCTACAAAAAGGCAATACAATTGAACCATGAATTTTTGGCAGATATGGCCGTAATTGATACTTACGAAAACGTGCCTAATTATCAGTATTTATTGATTGAAAAAGCGAGTCAACCTAATTGTTTTCTGTTTACGAGTTCTTTTAATTATTCTATCACAAAACAAAGATTAAAAATGATGACAAAATCCACTTCCAAGACGAAAGCGTTGTTAATAACATTGGCTTTTGTACCCTTGTTTGCTGTTGCTATTATGATATTTAGCACCAAGATTTATGCACAGAAAAGTTCAGCGAAAATTGAAGAAAAAGAACTTGTTTCTACTCAAGAAGGAGCTTCAAAAGAGATGATGGAAAGATATAATGAGTTGGTAATGTCTCACATGAAAAGAAGCAATATGAATGGAATTAAAACTATTGAAAGTATTAATAAAAAGGAGAAAGATAAGGATTTACTTGTTTCAATCTTTATGACCATGAATAAAAAACAACAGGAATCACAAACTATTGGATTTCGGACACGTCCCACTCCTTTACCAAGAATTGTAGTTTCTGATAAAGACTTTGAATCTTATAAAAATTCAATAAAATATGGCTTGTGGATAAATTCCAAAAAAGTAAAAAACTCGGAATTAGACAAGTATAAACCTTCGGATTTTGGGCAAGTATTTGTTAGTAGGCTCGAAGGAGGAGCAAAATATAAAAATGGTGTAAGTCGAGGGTATGATTTTCAATTAGATATGATGACTATTGATTATTACGAAAAATATAGAAACGAAGTATTGGAAGATAAATCATACATGACTTACTATAAAGTTGATAAATTTAAAAGATCAGTAAAGAACTAATAAGTATTTCCCAAAAGCCAAGATCAAAAATCTTGGCTTTTTTACGTCCAAATTTTCCTAATTAACCTTTTTTTCTATCTTTGTAAACAAAAACCAGTTACATGAAAAAAACAATTATTGCTCTTGATGGCCATTCGAGTTGTGGAAAAAGTTCTACGGCTAAAAGAGTAGCTAAGAAATTAGGTTATGCTTTTATTGATACTGGGGCAATGTATCGAGCAGTGAGTTTATATTTCTATGATAATCATGTGAGTTTGACTAATCCGAAAGAAATTGAAAAAGCTTTGTTGGAAATACATATCACTTTTCAATTCAATGAATACCGTGGAGCAAGTGATGTCTATTTGAATAGCTTGAATGTGGAGGAAGAAATTCGTAAAATGTATATTTCTCAGATGGTTTCGGAAGTGAGTGCCATTACAATCGTGCGAAAAGCAATGGTGGCTCAACAGCAGAAAATGGCAAAACATCGGGGCGTAGTTATGGATGGACGAGACATAGGTACTAAGGTTTTCCCAGATGCCGAAATTAAAGTTTTTATGACTGCCGACCCAGCCATTCGGGCAGAACGCCGTCAGCGAGAATTGTTGGAAAAGGGCGAAATGGTGGATTTAGATGTAATTTTAGAAAATATAAAAAAACGTGATATCATAGATTCTACCCGTGAAGAAGGACCATTAATCCAAACAAAAGATGCCGTTTTAATGGATACGTCGTTTATGACTTTGGATGAACAAGTGGATTTTGTGGTGCAATTGCATGAATCTGTTTTGTCAAAAATATAATGTTTTATAATTAATACAGGTTCAACGCATTTAAAAGTACAATAAAACTGCTTGGAAAAATACAAATTGAGCTTATTTTGGATAATGAAAAAAGATTCAATTTAAGATAAAACCTAAAAATGAAGTATTTATGTTAACATAAACCTAAAACC
>JANXRS010000059.1 GCA_025356745.1 Arcicella sp. | reverse complement strand
ATTCAAGGTTTAGGAAGCCGTGGAAAAGACACTGATTTTAACTTTATTAATAATCAAGAAGGTATTGCTAATGACTACCGTTTTCCCAATAATAACGTTTCTGTATTTGCTGAAAATATTTTCTATGTAAATGACCATCTTTCTATTACACCCGGCATTCGATATGAATATATTCATACAGAAGCAAATGGATTTTATGGTACAATTTTGTTTGATTTAGCGGGTAATATTATCAATTCTTCCCGTACTAATGAAACACGTACTAATGGGCGACAATTTGTTTTAGGTGGATTAGGGGTAAGTTTCAAACCTACTAATCACGTAGATATTTATGGAAATATTTCACAAAACTATCGTTCTATTACTTTTAGTGACATGCGAATTGCCAACCCTTCTTCGGTTATCGACCCGAACATGAAGGACGAAAAAGGCTATTCAATTGATTTAGGTATAAGAAGTCAAGAAACAACCCTTTATAATTTTGATGTTAGTTTATTTTATCTCAATTATAACAATCGCATTGGTGAGGTTCAATTTTATGATGAAAGCAATCGTGTTTTGCGTAGAAGAGGAAATATCGGTCAAGCTGTAATAATGGGAATTGAATCCTATGCAGAAGGAGATTTTTTAAAATTACTTAATCAACGGGAAACAATGCTTAGTGGGGTTTTATTTGCCAACGTAGCCTTAATTCATTCAGCTTATAAAGCCAGTGAAATAGCGGGAATTGTAGGAAATCAAGTAGAATTTGTACCAAATATTAACATAAAAACTGGTATGAGAGTAGGTTATAATAATTTTAAAGCCTCCTTACAATATTCTTATCTATCAAATCAATTTTCGGAAGCTACTAATGCCCGAGATGGTGGCGTTTCTGCTGTTGTAGGTTTAATTCCAGCTTATTATGTAATGGACACCAGTCTTTCTTACCAATTTAGCAAGTTTAAGGTGGAAGGAAATATTAATAATTTTACTAATAATATGTATTTCACTCGCAGGGCTACAGGATATCCTGGTCCAGGAATCTTACCATCTGATGGTCGTAGTTTTTATCTGACCTTACAGGTGAAAATATAAATTTTGAATTTCCCTATCAATACAGTATTTCAAGAATAGATTAAGTATTGCGGTGAAATTGGTTCTTCGTCAATTTTGGTGAAAAGTATTTGCTAGACCAATTTTAGAAAATACCTTTTCAGAAAATATCTATTAATTTAGAAATATAACGGAAATACAAGAATTTAAGCATCTATGATTTTATCGGAGAATTAATCTTTCACCAAAATTGACGAAGAACCCTATTTTTTTTGCTCCTTCTTCATATTCTATTTTGGTGGACATCGGTTCTTTAATTTCTTCTGAAATTGTTACAGAAATATCAACTATTTTCATTTGAATTTAGCTTTAAAATTTTGCGTATAATTTCTATATCACTGTATTTCTCAAAATACCAATTCCTTGAATTTCTAATTCTACTACGTCGCAAGGTCCAATAGCATTAGCAAAATCTTTTCCTTTATGAGGTCCGAGCGGAATCATCATTTCACGTCTTTGGATGGCTCTTGCCGTCCAAAGACGTGAAATGATGATTCCAAAAATATAATCTTGGGCTACATCAGTTTTGATATCTTTTCCTTTTTTGCCAATAATGCAGGCAATTTCCAACTCTATATCCAATTTTGTTTCTTCTGCGGGACGTTTTATTTCGTCTTCTGGGCCATAAATAGCTTGGTGATTGGTAAAATAAAAAATGGGCATTTCATACCATTCTTGCCCAATGGTATGCCCAAAAGATTTTGAAGCATTCAACATGTGCATTTCAAAACCAATGTTTCGCCTTATATATTTTTGAACGTGACCAATTTCATGTTTTTTGTTTTTGATAATACTAAATTGAAGCCATCATTGCCCCTAAGGTTTTACCCATGATTGCCCCAATATTTACACCTTCGGGTAATTGTCCTTTCCAGTCTAATTGTTCTAATTCACCAATTTGCTTTGAGACATCCACAATCATCTTGCAACGATCCCAACGGCGATTCATGAATTTTTCTAAGGCTACCGAAATCTCTTCTTCGCTATCCAATAATTCGGCCAAAACTACTGAATCTTCTAAAGCCAAACCTGCACCACTACCCAATTGTGGAATGGTGGCGTGAACGGAATCACCAATCATGACTACTCGATTTTTATACCACGGAGCGGGAACTAAAAGCGTTTCGAGGGGACGATAAATAATGCCTTTCGGATCAGTTATTTGCTCAATAACGTCTTGAATCATTTTTGCGGAATAACTTTTCAAGTATTCCTTCATTCTGGGAACTAACTCATTTTCAGGGATAAATGGGTTGTCTTCTCCTTCCGCAGTTACCAAAAACATATACATTCGATCAGTAGTCATTGGAATTAGTCCCGCCTTAGACTGACGATTCATAAAAATGTATCCTGTCTCCAATTCGACAGGTCTATCAAAAGCATAACGCCAAACAGATTGACCTGTATATTGGGCTTTATAATCGCCAAAAACCAGACTACGAACTTTTGAATTTACGCCATCCGCTCCAATCAATAAATCATAGAAACCCGTACTTCCGTCAGTAAATTCAACCAAAACGCCATCTTCTTGATTATCAATTTTAGTAACGGTTTTACCCATTTTGAATATGACTCCCTGTGCAACAGCTCCTTCATGAAGAATTTCGTGCATAATTTTACGAGAAATTCCATTATGACTTGGCAGTCTTCCAATTGGAGGAACGCCTACTTCGGCAACTTGCACACCATGTGGCAAACACATTTTTACCATGCCATACGCACATCCTCTTTTTAGGGCTTCATCCGCTAAACCAAGGGCATCTAATGCTCGCAATGCATTAGATTGTTGAATAATACCAACCCCATAAATATCAAATTTTGGTTGAATTTCTAAGATTTCAACCTCATAACCAATTTTACGAAGGGCAATTCCAGAGGACAATCCACCGATTCCACCGCCAACGATTAAGATTTTTTTCATATTGTAAAGAAGCCCCAGTGGGGAGTTTTTAAAGTTAAATAAAGCCTCCTTTTAATTGGAGGCTTCTCATTATTTCTTCAATTCATTTGCAACCCAATCGTACATATTGAAGGTTTTTGTGAAATCATCAATACAACAATGAGCAGAACCAGATTCTTCAATTGGTACTATTTCAACTATGTTTTTACAAGTTAAAGCCTCTTGCATTTTATAGGCATTTTCTACAAAATTTTGGTGGTCATCTCCACCATGAAGTACATAAGTGGGCATTGAAATCTTTTCGGCTACTCCTGTCAAATCAAATTTCTTCAATCGTTCACGAGCATCTTCCATTGTTTCTGCCCCCACAATATGTTTTACAATTTCTGCCAAAGGGTGTTTGTCTGGGCGATTTTTCCAGATTTCGTAATAAGACCAAACCGCTCCAAATATCATACAAACCTTAAATCGTGGCTCAAAAGCAGCACAACGAGCCGCCATGTATCCTCCCATGGAAACTGCCCCAATACCAATCCGAGATATATCAACTTCATCTTTTAAGTTTTCAATTGCCCATTCTAAAACCGCCGTTCCAGCCACTTCAAAATCAAAGCGAGTGAGAATATGATTTAGTCGTAAAGAAGCTCCCTGACCAGGACCATCCATTGCTAATAGTGCAATTCCACGCTCATTCAAATGCTGTGATATTCCGAAATAAAGCTCTTCTGCCAAACTATCTAAACCACCAAACATAATCATTAATGGAGGATTCACTACCCCTACTGGAGCAAATAAATAACCTGGTAATGAAGACCCCTCAAAAGGTACTTCAATCTGTAAAGGCTTATTGTCGAAACGTTGAATGGCTTTGAGAAATGAATCACGTGCCTTTAGGTAAGAAGGAATTTTACGGGCATCGTTTGGTAATAAAAAGAACTCTGATGTACGCAAATAATTAAATGAGCGTAAATACGTACGACGAGCGGATACATCATTGCCATTTTTGGCAAAATTTTCAGCTAAATCATAAATTTTGTCGCCCATTTTCGCCCAAGCAACGTGAAAGGTTTCGTTATTGCCTGGTATAATTTGGCTCGCAACTTCTAATATTTCTGCAAATTCACCCCCCCCGTAATGGGCTTGTGTCAATGCCCTATTTACTTGATATGAGGGCATATACTGCCCAGGAAAATAATGCCACATTTTAATTTTAGATTTATAATTTACGATTGATTAATTAGGAAGATTATCGAATGACAATACAAAATCGTCATTCGATAAATCGTAAATCAATTAAATATCAACTGGTTTGCTTAGCCCACCAACTTTACCTTTATCCATTTCGGCAAATGGATTGCTTAATCCCCAGGCATCGTTTGGATTATCTTTTAAATAATGAATATCTGGCCCGTGGTCTGGAGCAAAAATAAGTCTGGCACATGCGTAAATTTCTAATAAAATACCCGTGTGTGGTTCCATGATATAAAAGAAAAAACCTTCATCCGCTTTATGACGAGTTGGAGCTCCCCAAACGCTCGTATAGCCTTTTTCAGTAAACCAATCCAAAGCTAAAAGTACCTCTTCACGGCTATCAACATTATAACAAATATGGTTTAAAACGCCTTCGCCTTGTTGCAAATTAGGGTCAGAAAATACCGCAATATCATGCGAAAGATTACCAATTGTCCACAGACCACCCACAGGAGGGATTTCGTCATTGATACGAATTTCATCAGGGTTTTTTAAGCCCATTCCTTGCCAAAATGCCTTTTCTTTACCGTATTGGAACTTTGCAACAAGGTAGGTGATATGGTCAAAACGGCGTGGATTTGCTCCCAATCTTCGATTACTTGAATATCTATCAGTATAAATACTTTTTTTATCGCCTTTTTCTCTTAACCAAACCACCTCCCAAAATACTTCGTGGGTATGTCCATCAGGTGACTTGAAACGATACGCTTTTCCACGACCCAAATCTGCCTCAACCCAACCAATTCCTGCTCCAATACTTGCCAAATGTTGTACACATTCTTCGAGAGCCTCGGCACTATCAGCACGCCATCCAACTTGTGCCAACCCTTTTTTATCTGATTTTGTAATTTTTAAAGTATGGTGAAAATAATCGCCCCATGCTCTAAGATACACTGAGTTTTCGTCACTCCCTGTTAAATCCATACCCACGATATCGGTATAAAATCGGGTAGTTTCTTCAAGGTTTGTACTGAGCAACTCAATATGAGCCATCTGCGATAAATAATGTGGATTTTTTGCCATTTCTTGTAAAAATTTATTGAATTATTTATTTAATTTATAGTACAAAATTAAGTTATCTTTTATTCACATTTTAATCACTTTTAATATAATACCATTCAAAATCAATCCAATTAAGCAAAAGCACCACCATCTACTGGCATTGATTATTGGTGTTTCGATAGCTGTCGGACAGATGGCATTTATTCTAATATTTTGCGTTGCATATTCAATGGCTGCTGATTTTACTAAACCAATTACTTCATGTTTTGATGCTGCATAAGGCGAGTTATTCGGCTGTCCCCGAAGCCCTGCAGCAGAAGCGATACAAACGACATTTCCCAATTATACGCATAACGAGCCAATCCTGCGTGTTTCCTTGCAAGAGTAGTTCTTGAATTTGGTAACGTCAATGTCCTCCTTCTGTACGAGCTGCTTCTTTAGTTGGCAAAGTATGATTTGTTCCTATTACTTTGTCAGCAAAAGCTACATTCGTTCTTGCTCCCAAAAATAGCCCACCGTAATTAGTCATTTTATCCAAAAATTCTCTAGGATTTTCCGTCATTACCTGTACGTGTTCGCTGGCGATACGGTCGGCTTCAGAAATTAATTCTTCTGCAGTATCTACTAAAATTATCTGTCCATAATCTCGCCAAGAAACACAGGCAACGTCCGCCGTTGGTGACATTTTCCAACATTTCTTCCACCAAATTCCGTATTTATAAGATCAGTTTCTTTACTTTCTGCATACGTGATGCCTCTTTTTATTTTCGTAATCATGTTTGATTTCTCTTTAAAAATAATTTATAATTTGTGTTTTTTACTACGTTTAAAACAACAAAATGTGGTAAGATTAGAAGCTTGTTATTCAAAAAGAAGCTGATAATAATCATGATTAATCCAAAACCTTTCAGAAATAGACAAAATTTTGTTTCTACTATCCTTTATGATTAAATCTCACTTGATTAAATCTTACTGGCTCTATTTGCAGCAATAAATGCAGTAATAAATCCCGTTAATCCACCCGTAATACTTGAAATAATGAGTGTTATTTTTACAGGAATTGACACATTTTCCACACTATTTTCAATTAATTTCATAATACCAAAAGCTATTACACCTAAGACCAGGCTAATAACGATTCCTTCAAAAATTGCTTTTGGAAACCATTGTGTATTAGGCATAATGGGTAAATTTATTTCACCACTTTTTCGCTTTTTAGTCATCAGAAAAAAAGTGATTAGACAAGTGGCGAAGGCTGAAATAAACACCGCTGGTAAAATAGTTTCCAATAATATAGGCGACCCTTGTTTAAGATAAATCACGGTGTCATTTCGCAAAATAAAAAAGGGAATCACGCTGTTGATTACCAAATTGGCAACCAATGAAATAAGGGCATTTGATTTTATAAATTTATCCATCTTTAATTTTATGTTAAATGATTTTAAAAAATAATTTATATTCCTTTATTGGCTTTAATAATCTTCTGATATTCATAAAAACGCTATTTGATTAAAAGTGATAAATTTCTTCACTTTATTTCCATATCGCTTAATAACAACCGAGGCATAGTTGATATACCAGTTTGCCATTTCTGGATTGCCCCAAGCACCTTTCTGTAATAATACAGCTAGATAATCGAAATGATAAATGGTTACCAAAGGTTCTATTAAATACCCTTGAGAGATTGTCATTTAAAATTTATAATTCATTGTCAGAAAATAGGCTCTTGGCATTGAACCTTGCGTTGAATAAACCGCATTAGGGTTAGCCGATACGAAATATTTTGTAAAACCTTGTCTGTTTAAAGCCGCAGCAAAACCACCTGTACCTGACCATCCCAATACGCCATAAGTATTTAAAAGGTTATTTACATTTCCTTGTAGTCTGATATTTTTACTTATATCGTATCCAACACTCAAATCTATTAACTGGGCGTTATTATCGGTTTCATTACCAGAAAAATCGAGCAGGATATCTTTACTTGCATTCACACCACTGGCAATCCAAGTTTTATATTCAACTGCCTTTGAACTTTGAACCGTAGCTTGACCTCTCACACTAAAATTGAAATTACAGGTTTCCTTCTAAACCTAATCTTGCTCTAACTTCGACTTGGGTAATCCTGCTACCTGTTTTAGAAACATAATTAAAAATACTCCCTGGGGCATTTGCTTCTAAAATTGATGCCGTTCCACCACGAACAGCCTCTAATTTTTCAGTAGTAATATCAGCTCTTAGGTAGTTGTCAGTTCCATAATTTACATTCATTAAAGGCAAACCATCTTCTTGCATCGAAACATAGTAATAGCCCGCAGAGTTATCAATTGAGTTCGCTGAAATACCTTTTAAATAAACCGTATTGACAATTTCTCCACGAAAATTGTTTACATACTTCATCAAGCGAAATATTTAAAGGATTAGACTGAGGAACTGTTACAGTAAATTCTTTAGTGACATATCCCACAAAAGATATAGCTACTTTATAATTACCATTAGCTATATTTTCAAGTGTAAAAATACCATTTCTATCAGTTGAAACTCCTTTGTTTGAACCTTTGATAATAACAGAAGCATCCGTCAATGACTCTCTTTTGGCATCGACTACTTTACCCGAAATCTTGCCTACACTTTGGGCAAAAAGGCAGAAACTTATAAAAGTCAGACATAGAATTGACCAAATCCTTGTAGTTAATATTATTTTCTTCATTGCTTGAATTTAATTTTGCAATATTTCAATAATAAACATTACAAAATTCAGTATTTTCAAACAAAGCTGTGAATCAAAATAAAACCAATAGTATTCAAAATCAATACAGCTCTAAATATTCTTTGGGAGTAATTCCAGTTTGATTTTTGAAGAATCTGGCGAAATTACTGGGAGTCTGGTTGCAAAGTTTAACCGCAATTTCAGCAATTTGGAGATTTGATAATTTTAAGAGGGCTTTTGCTTCTAATATTAGCATTTCATTCAATAAATCTTGGGCGGTTTTATTGATACTATTTTTAACACATTTATTAAGGTAATTAGGGGAAACATTCAAAATATGGGCATAATAAGTAATACTCTGATTCTGATAAATATGAATCGCAAGTGCATTTTTATATTGCTCCGTTATTTGTGAAAAAGCATTTCTTGTCCTTTTCTTTAAGATGGGTAAATCTTTTTTTATTTCTTCAAAGACTGATAGAAAATACATTGCTACTAAATTAATGTCTGTTTCTCGTTCATCTTCATACAAGAATAGAATTCTTTCCAAAATTGGGTCAATAGCACTTTGCGTTTCTTCAGTTAAATGTATTACTGGATTAGATTGAATTTGGAAAAAGGAGTAGTTATCATTGAGAAAATTTTTAGGTAAAAAATGAAATATTTTTTCATCAAAATGAATATAAAAACCTTTGGTATCTTCATCCATTGCCTGATGTTCAGTTATCTGAAAGGCGGGTAAAAAGAAAAGTTCAGATTTCTTGAAATCATATTTATTCAAACCTTTACTACGTTGAGATTTACCTTTTTTAAGATAGATGAAATCATGAACCGTTTTTCGGTGGGGCGGTAAAGGAAAACTTAATTTATGAATGTAACTCTCCAACCGATTAATATGATAATATTGATGTTTAGTCTGAGAAATAGTAGGATGCCATTTAATGCTTTTATAATGAAACTCATCTAAATCAGCAGGTTTAAGTACGGGTATTTTTTCTTGTTTTTCCATAGGATTACAAAAATAGAGTTTTATTTGGAAATACTATACTTGCTCGTTTCATCGCTATTTGAGCTTAAAAAAAGCAAGAAAATCACTGATTTTATTTTTGCCAATTTGGGCTGTATCTAAAGAAAAAAAGGTTGTTACCAACTTATCATAAAATTTCGGTTTAACTGACTTGTTATTTTAAGTATTCACAGTTACTCACGAGGAAAGAAAACACTTTTAAAAACTATTATGTTCTTTATCCAATTTTTGATATTTTTATTAATTTGGAATAGTGTGAAAGTTAATAAAATCACGATTATAAAAACAGGTTACTTTCGTCTAATAATTGAATATAAACAAACATATAAAAATGTACAGAATATATTGTTGGAAATGTGTGGCGGTAATGTTGTCATTTTCGGGCATGGCTTACGTTTTCCTAACTTAACGTCTCACGTATAAAGCCTTAGGAAAGACGAGATATTCTCACGTTGTGGCTTTGAGTAATGTTAGAATTGCTATGGGAGATTTGGGAAGTGACGCCACCATCGAAACCGCTGATGTAGTCATTCAAGATGATAAACCAAGTAAAATAGCAATGGTAATTAATATTGGTAAACAAACCAAGCGAATTCTTTGGCAGAATATAACCCTTGCTTTTGTGATAAAAGCTATTGTTTTACTATTGGGTGCTGGCGGATTAGTAACGATGTGGGAGGCAGTTTTTGCCGATGTAGGTGTGGCACTTTTAGCCATTTTGAATGCTGTTAGGATTCAGAGGATGAAGTTTTAATTAAACTTATCAAATGAAAAATTTAATTAAAATACTATCTATAAAATCAAGGTATTATCCAAATTGAGAAGTGCAGCATCTGATTTTTCTATACCATTCTTATGCGGGTTCGGGAAAGTGAGAAACTCTACAGTCGCCAAAAATAGTAGTCAGTCAATACATTGACATTGACCATAAAAATTTAACTTCAGAAACCCTGACTGCGTAAACATTCGTAATCAGGGTTTTTGTATGAAACTTTGACATTATTTTTAATCATTATATTACTTCAATTAAGTACAAAATTCACCATTAAACTAAAATTTTCAAAAAAAGTTTTTACCTTTGCACAACGTCAATAAAAATAGTTTAATATATTACATATACATTTTAATGAGTTTATCCACTATTTTATCTAAACAACAAGAAAATAGAATTTTTGGACTTGATTTACTCCGTTCAACTGCTATCTTACTGGTTTTATATGGTCATGGTTTTGACCCTTTTTTAGCTGAAGATTTTCCTAATCTTCGTTCACTCATTTTCATGGATGGCGTGGATTTATTTTTTGTGCTTAGTGGATTTCTCATTGGTTTAATTTTAATAAAACAATTTGAAAACAAACCTGATTACCCTTTTCTCCCCATCTTCTCATTTTGGAAACGTCGTTGGATGCGGACACTCCCTAATTATTATTTTATCCTCTTTCTAATCCTTTTTGTACCTGTAATTATTCCTTTTTTTAAGGGTAATTCTACTGTTATTCCTTTTGAGGTTTGGAGCAGTTTTTTGTTATTTTCTCAAAATCTATTTACACCCCAAGTAAACTTTTTCTCAGAAGCTTGGAGTTTAGCAGTCGAAGAGTGGTTTTATCTGATTACACCAATCATTCTTTGGCTTTTTCATAAAATTTTTAAGAAAGTACTTACCAAAAAATGGATATTTCTTTTAGTAATTATTACGGTATTGCTTGGTAGTATTATTTTCCGTTATCAAATAGGTTTAAGTTTAAGTGGAAAAATTGCAGAATGGGATTCTCATGTAAGACGAATAGTTTTTATCCGTTTAGATTCAATAATGTACGGAGTATTGGGTGCTTTTTTGAAATTTTATTTTCCTACTCTTTGGGAAAAAAAATCTCTATTCCCTTATATGAATTTAATGGGAATTATCTGTTTATTAATAACTCATTATGCTTATTTAGAAGCAACAGATAATCATGCAACTATTTTCATGAACACCATATATTTTAGTATTTCTGGAATTGGAGTTATGTTTCTTTTGCCTCAAATGGATTCTTTAAAAGAACCTCCTAAATATGGAATAACAAAAATAATGGGTAAAATAACCACTCATATTAGCTTAATTTCATACTCATTATATTTGACACACGGCTACTTAATTTTAGGGCATCTTATCCGCTATAAAAACGAATATTTTGATAAGCAATTACCTCATTCTCCTTTTTCGGGTGTACTTTATTTCATTAGTTACTTATTAATTTCAATCATTATCTCTACAATTCTGTATTATACGGTTGAAATTACTTTTATGAATAAGCGAACCAAAGAAACAGAGATTATTAAAATAAAATATAAAACACATATTTCTGCTTTAAATAATCATATATCTCAATAAAGTAAAATATTATGTCATTTAGTATAGATATTAAAAATATTAACAAACATCAAAGTTGTATTTAAATTTAATAATCTTAAAACAGGTCAATAAGTGCTTTTATTCCATTTTTTTTGATTTTGAAATTGAGTGTAGTTATTGGTAAATGGAATTTTATATTATAGCTTCCTGTAAAACTCCTCAAGTTAATAGGCTCTCTATAATAATTAATAATTTTTAATCTAAAAACTTTCATTTTAAAATTGTTTTAGTTTACAAAACTAATTTTAAGTCATCATAAGGTTTCCATACTTGCACTCATATTATTATTTATTTGTTTTCTACTCCATGCTTAAAAACTATAATCTGCTATATTATGTAATTAAAAATATTTTTATAAGTAGAAGAAACAAAAATAAAAGAAATATAAATTTATCAATAAAAAACATAATTCTTCTTTTAAATATATAATTATTCATTAATGTACAATATTTGTTCAATATTGTATAGATATTAAAAATATTAGTATTAATATTGTACTCATTAACAAACATAGTATTTATTTTTAAATTTAATAATCTTAAAATAGGTCAATAATTGCTTTAGTCCATTTTTTTGATTTTGAAATTGAAAACAGTTTGTGATAAAACAAATTTCATATTATGCTTTCCTTTAAAAACCTCTCTAAATAATAAGCTCCCTCTGATAATCAATCAATAATTTTCTAATTTAAAAACTTTCATTTAAAATCGTTTTAGTCCACAAAGCTAATTCTGAGTCATGTTAAGATTTTATACTTTCATTTTATAATATTCGTGTTTTTATCTACTGATTATCTACCCTTCTCTTAAAAACTATAACCAATCATAAAATAAAAAACCATTATTCAATTGCTTGTCTATTTGAAAGAAAAACCAAGTATTTCATTTTTTAATTTTAGAAATTATGTCTATAAAGCAACTTTATTATTTTTCATTTTTGCTATCTCATCTTTCCCAATGATAGCAAAAAGTGGTGTTTCAAGTACGGAACCCACAAACCACTATTTAAATTTCTCTATATATTAATCCCCTTTAAGAATCAATAAATAATTTTTTAATGTAAAATCTTTCATTTTGAAGGTGTTTTAGTTCATAAGACTAATTCTTCATCATCTTGAGATGTCCTTACTTTGATTTTACAATACTCTTTTTATTTATAAAGTATTTTACTCGTTTAAAAACTATAACCAATCATAAAATAAAAAACCATTATTTCATTTTTTAATTTTAAGAAATTATGCGTGTTAAAGCGATTTTATCATCCTTCATTTTTGCTATCACATCTTTCTATGTGATAGCAAAAAGTGGTGTTACAGTTGAAGAACCCACAAAACCACTATTTAAATTTCTCTATATATTAATCCCCCTTTAATAATCAATAAATAATTTTTTGATGTAAAATCTTTCATTTTGAAGGCGTTTTAGTTCGCAAAGCTAATTCTTCATCATCTTGAGGTGTCCTTACTTTGATTTTATATTTCTAATTTTTTATTTGTAAAGTATTTTTTAATCGATTAAATACTATAACCAACCTTAAAATAAAAATCCATTGTTTAATTGCTTCTTTTGAAAGACAAAATAAGTATTTCATTTTTTAATTTTAGAAATTATGTGTTTAAAATCAATTTTACTATTCTTCATTTTCGCTATTTCATCTTCCACTATAATAGCTCAAAATGGTGTTACAATTACTGAACCAGCAAAGCCACCATACTATTTTTCGGATAATCATCCACCTAGTTATTATGATGGAAATGCTCATCTGCCTGTAATTTTTACAAATTCACCACGTTACGACCCAGTAAATGACCTAGTATGGTTAAAAAACGATAAAATTAAGATTGGTATAAATCTTAAAAGAGGAGGACAAATAGCTTGGGCTTCAAAAACGAACGCTACCACTAATTTAGTATATAACGGATATGATGGAGGTTTTCAAGTTACTCTTGATTCATATCAAAAAAAAGATGGATATACGCAAAATGGAAAAGTTTCTCATTCCGCACCTAATAATGAAGGACCTGAAACATCTTATAATGTAACTCAAGGAGGGGATTTCTCAAATCATGCGGTAAGTCTTATTGATTATCATGCTATACCAAATGGGTACTATGTAAAGATGAGACCTATATTTTATACCTTAGATAGTGAACATTCAGAGACTTTCCTTGAGGCAAAATATACTATAATTAGTAACTCTGTAAAAATAGAGTACCGTTATACAAGTTTTAGAACGGATGGTCAGTGGGATGGGGGAGGCTTTGACGGTGCAGCTGTTCCTTCCTGTTTTATTGTAAATACACTTAATAAGTATAGGACTTATACAGGAGATTCGCCTTGGACAAATGCTCCTACTAATGGAGGAGATTTACCAAATGAAACAGCAGGACAAAGATCTGTCGATGCACATGGTACAGAATTTTGGGGAATGGTCTATGACGCTAATCATCCAGAATCAGGCATTGGAGTTTATAGTGCCACCGATGCAACAAATAGTCAATACTTTCAATTTAAGCAAAAAGAAGTATATCAAGGTAATGGGCAAGGTACTGAATTTAATGGGGGATATACCTACTTCCACTCATTTCTTAACTTCAATATACCTAATAGAGGCAATTATGTAAAGGATATTACCTGTTATTTGATGATAGGTAGTGAAACTGAAATTAGAAATAGAGCTATTGAAATTCACAAAGGCTCGCCTATTTGTCAGAATGTTCCAAATCCACCAACCAATACAAATGCAAATCCTGCCACGGTATCCTCGGGAGGACAAGCAGTTCTAAGTGCTAATTGTTCAACAGGAAATGTGGTTTGGGGAAATGGAAATTCTATTGTTAGTCCAACGGTTACCACTACTTATACGGTTAAATGTGTGTCAGGTAGTTGTGAAAGTTCTCAGGGTTCAGTTACGGTAACAGTACCATTTACTCCGACTCCAACACCGACTCCGACTCCATCTGGTAGTCATTGTCCTTATCAAGATGCACAAGGGTGGCATTATTGGAGTCAAGGGGAAAATAAATTTAAAGCAGGAAACTATTTTGCCTGGGATGCTCCAAATAATAGAATCTTGTATGCGTTGAAAGGAAGCCAAGGTTTATATGCCTCCTTTACTGCAAATCCAAGTGGATATGCTCTAAATCGTCAGGAATTACGTAGTGCAGGAGTTCCAGAAGATATTATTTCATGTTTTACGGATGGAAGGGCAAGAATGGGAGATACTTCATTTGAAAAAAGTAATATGATTAATGTTTATCCAAATCCAACTGATGGAAAGATAAAAGTAGATTTTTATCTTGAGAATGATGAAAATGTATTAATGAATCTTTATAATTTTCAAGGCAAAAGTATGGATTCTAAAAATATAGATGCACATGAAGGGAATAACATCTTAGAATTGGATTTAAAGAATTATCCTATGGGTACATATTTCATAAATTTGCAA
>JANXRS010000431.1 GCA_025356745.1 Arcicella sp. | reverse complement strand
TGAAGTTCATCTCTTTGAGTGTCTGTTAAATGCATTTCCATGTATCAAAATTAAAAAATAAACTTAATTTCGCAATCCTTTTACGTTTGAGTATAAATAAATATTATGCCACCACTCATCTTTCCTTAGGAAGCGATCTTTACGGATTTTCGATTGATGATCTACAAATGATTATCATTTCTTCAACTGATTTTAGCTTGTTAGCAATGTGGCCGTTTTACACATTTCCAATATCTTTCATCATTCTATACATATACTTTCACGTCGATTTTTATAACGTAAAATGGTTTACTTCCATTATTTTAATTGGAATATTATTTTTGGTTTTTGAAATGCTTTCAAAAAATAAGAAAATCACAAATTTAGCCTACTTTGTGAATGACAGCATTGATTTTAAGAAAAGTACCGCTATTATAAAAAATCAAGTTTGGATAGGAACAAATGCATATCCATTACTGCGAAAATATTCTTCAGAAAATGATGTTTTAGGACAATATTTAACCCTAAAAACGCAAAAGCCAAATATCATTTTAATCATTGTGGAAGGTTTGGGAAGGGATTTTTCGGGCGAAGATGCTGATTATAAAGGTTTCACGCCATTTTTGGATTCACTTTCTCAAAAAAGCTTATTTTGGACAAATTTTGTGAGTAATGCGGGAAGATCGTTCGGAGCAATTCCGTCAATTTTGGGTTCAGTGCCGTTTGGAAGTAGCGGGTTCTTAGAATTAAATAAATTGCCTTCCCATATTTCCTTAATCTCACTGTTAAAGAATTACAATTATAAAACATCCTATTTTGAAGGGGGAGATGCTCAATTTGACCATAAACTTACTTATTTGACCCATGAAGGAATGGAAAATATTGTTGACCAAAATAGTTACGAACCGAGTTATATAAAAAGTCCAACCGAAAACGGATTTTCTTGGGGTTATCCTGATAAAGAGATTTTCAAAAAGACGCTTACGGAATTAAAACCCGTAGGACAACCACGGTTTGATTTAATCATGACGATTACCAACCATGAACCTTTTACTTTTAATGGTAAAGAAAGCTACCTTACTCGGGTAAAGGCCTTAGCCGATAAGAGTAATTTTAGCGATGTCCAAAAGGAAGTTATTGACAAGTATAAAAATGTATTTTCGACGCTTTTATACACCGATGATGCCATTAGAGATTTCATCAATCAATATAAAAGTAACCCGAATTACAAGAATACGATTTTTATTATCACGGGCGACCACCGATTAATTCCGATTCCTCAAAAGGACAATATTTGCAGATTTCACGTTCCTCTCATTATTTATAGCCCAATGCAAATTAAAGCAGAAAAATTTAAAGGAATCTGCTCCCACATGGACATTATGCCCAGTATCGTGGCATTACTTAACAATAAATACAAGGAAAAAAATATAGAAGAAGTTCCATGGATTGGCTCAGGGCTCAGTAATGCCACTACTTTTGTGAATAACCACGATATTCCACTTACCCAATATAAAGGTGCTTTTAAAGATTATATTTCGGGTAATTTATTCTTAAGTGATGATGTTTTATACATAATTAACGACAAATTTGGATTAGAACCTGATTATTCGAGTCAGGAGCAAATAATGATAAATAAGAAATTTTCGGAATATCAAAAGATAAATATGTATGTGACCCAAAATGATAAAATAATTCCTCCCGAAATGGTAATTGCAAATGCCAACATTATAAAATTTACCAAGGAAGAAATAGCAATTATTGAAAAATATGCTCAGAAAAAATCTACCGGAGAAATTTATTTAATTGCTCGTAATCTGGCATTTAATAAAAATAATAAAGACGCACTTTTAATCTGCAACTATATTTTAAATATTAATTCTAATCATTTTGATACCCGAACACTTAAAGCAAGAATTTTTGCTTGGAGTGGCAATTTTGAAAAATCAGAAAAAGAATTATCGTTAGTAATTGAACGAAATCCAAGTTATCAAGATGCGTATTTTGCCATTTTAGATTTGTATTGGTGGAACAAAAAACCAATAAAAGCCCAAATCATTGCCGTGAAAGCACAACTTAACTTGCCTAATGAAATCCAATTTCAGAAAAATATTTTGATTGCCATCAAGCGTTTTAAGACCAATTTGGCAAGTCCCGCAGGAGAAAGTAGGCATAAATAAAAAGCCACTTATAACCGACTAAATTCATGAAGATTCATTTTAAAATATTTATTTTAAGTCTATTCGTAAGCTATTTAGGGCAATGCCAAGTTGGTGATTTTGACCCAGATGCAGCTTTTGCTAATGCCCGAAAACTGGCATTTGATGGTAAAAAAACCGAAGCAGAAACCTCCTTAAAGTTGATTTTAGAAAAATACCCTAATTACTACGAAATACGAATGTTTTTGGCGACGGTTTATGGCTGGGATAAGCAATATAAATTAGCCAATGAGGAGTATTTACAATTATTGGCGAAAGACAAAACGAAAAAAGATTACTGGCTTGGCTATATCAAAAATGAAATCTGGGCCGACCAACCCTTAAAAGCCATTGAATTGGCAAATCAGGCTTTAACAGTTTTGCCCAATAATGCAGAAATTGTGATTTTGAAAGCTACTGCCGAAAAAAATAATAATCAATTGGATAAAGCCTCGCAGACGATAATTACCTTTTTGAAAGATAATCCTAATCAAAAAGAAGCACTTGAATTTAAAAATACCCTACAAAGTAATTTAGCTACTAACCAAATTTTCTTCAAATACGCCCAAGATATTTTCAGCGAACTCTATGACCCAATGTATTATTATACCTTGCAATACGGGAAATCTACCAAGCGGGGAAGTATTTTTGCTCGCTATAATTGGAATAAAAAATTCGGAAAATATGGTTCTCAGATTGAGGTAGATGCTTACCCAAGCATTGCAAAAGGACTTTATGGTTACTTGAACGTTGGTTATTCCAATTCTCCGCTTTTTCCATCTTGGCGGTACGGATTTCAAATTTATAAATCATTACCCAAAAGTTTTGAAGCCTCAATTGGAATTAGGTCTTTAAAATTTGGCGATGAATACACCAATATTTTTACGGGTTCTGTCGGTAAATATATTGGAAATTCTTTCATTTTTGTGGTACCTTATTTTATTCCGAGCAACCAAGGATTGAGTAAATCTGTTAGTGTAACTTACCGAAAATACAGGGCTACCGCCAATCAATATTTTTCCATTTCTACTGGATTTGGCTTTTCTCCAGAAATTAATCGTTTTGGTTTTGATTCTGCTTATCAGCCAATTGTGGGCTTAAAGTCTCAGAAATTTGACGTGAGCAATACTTTTAAAATCAAGAATAACCGAAATTATATTGGTGCAGGATTGTCTGTCGTTCACCAAGAAAGTATTTTTGACCCAGGCAAATACTTTTGGATTACCTCTTTCTTTTTATCAGCTACGGTTGGA
>JANXRS010000417.1 GCA_025356745.1 Arcicella sp. | reverse complement strand
TGTATCGGAATCATCGGCGTACTGACTCGTCGAAATGCGATTATTATTTTCATGTCGGTTGAGTTAATGCTCAATGCTGTCAATTTACTTTTAGCCGCATTTTCATCATATAAATCTGATCCCGCAGGTCAAATTTTTGTCTTTTTTATTATGGCAGTTGCAGCGGCAGAAGTAGCAGTCGGACTCGCAATTATCGTCATGATTTACAGAAATATCAAAACCATTGACGTTGGTTTATTGAATAAATTGAAATGGTAAATAGCTGTCGGCTATCATCTGGGCGACAGTCGCCTTAAAATCAAAGCATTAGCTGACAAAAGTGTCAATCATAAAACATCGAAAACCTATTAAACTTTGAAAAAGTCAATTGATAGGTACTTACGAAATTTGATTCCTGCCATTTCCTAATTATGTGTTCAATTTTCAAGCTGATTGCCAAAAGCCGAAAGCCAATAACTAAACATTATGTCCCTAATTACATTAATTCCTCTTCTTCCCCTCCTTGGTTTCTTGATTAATGGAATCGGTTTTCGCCATATTCCAAAATCATTAGCTGGTATTATCAGTTCTGGGGTTGCCTTAGCTTCTTTTGCTTGCGTTTTATCGCTTTTCTTCGGATTTGACGGCAAACCACAAGTTGTTTCCGTTTTCGATTGGATAACAGTTGGCAAACTGAATATTTCTTTCTCATTCCTAATTGACCAATTATCCTTATTGATGTTGTTAATCATTACAGGCGTAGGTTCATTGATTCATATTTATTCAATCGGCTATATGAGCCACGACGAAGGTTTTGGGAAATTCTTTGCTTTCCTTAACCTCTTTTTGTTCTTCATGCTTTTGTTGGTGATGGGTTCAAATTATGTTGTGATGTTTATCGGTTGGGAAGGTGTTGGACTTTGTTCATATCTACTGATTGGATTTTGGAATAAAAATACTAATTATGGAAATGCAGCTCGCAAAGCCTTTATTATGAACCGTATTGGTGATTTGGGTTTTTTGTTAGGTATTTTTATGATAATCAATCATTTCGGTTCAGTTGAATACGCAAGCATTCAAGAATCAGTGGTTGAAGGTGGTTATCTTTCTGGAGATAAAACCCTATTTTACATTACATTATTATTGTTCGTAGGAGCGATGGGTAAATCTGCCCAAATTCCCTTATACACATGGTTGCCAGATGCGATGGCAGGTCCAACGCCTGTATCTGCGCTTATACACGCAGCTACGATGGTTACTGCTGGAATTTACATGATTATCCGTTCAAATTTCATGTATTCATTGGCTCCCGAAACCTTAGAAATTGTGGCTTGGGTTGGATTAGCAACCGCACTTTTAGCGGCTTCGATTGGTCTTTTCCAAAATGATATTAAGAAAGTATTGGCTTATTCAACCGTTTCTCAATTGGGCTATATGTTTATGGGATTGGGTGTAATGGCTTATTCTTCTTCATTTTTCCATGTAATGACGCACGCATTTTTCAAGGCTCTTTTATTTTTAGGAGCAGGTTCTGTGATTCATGCCATGTCGAACGAACAGGATATTCGTAAAATGGGTGGATTGCGTAAAGTATTACCTATTACGTTTATTACTTTTTTGATTGCTACGATTGCCATTTCGGGTATTCCTCCATTTGCAGGTTTTTTCTCGAAAGATGAAATCTTAGCTCATGTTTACGAACATAACAAATTGATGTGGGGATTTGCCCTCTTGGGTTCAGTAATGACTTCATTCTATATGTTTCGTTTATTATTTTTAACCTTCTTCGGAGAATTCAGAGGAACATCTGAACAAAAACATCATTTGCACGAATCACCATTAACGATGACCGCACCCTTGATGATTTTGGCAGTTCTTTCAGCCGCTGGAGGATTCTTTAATTTACCCCATATCTTTGGAGGACATTCAAGTTTGGCAGAATTTATGGCTCCGTTATTTGCGCATTCAAACGTTGAACACGCTGCCGTTGATGAATCATTGGAAAAAACTTTGATGATTGTTTCAGTAGTTGCTGCCTTGGTTTCAGCAGGTTTGGCTTATGTTATTTACGTTAGCAGAAAAGTAGTGCCATCGGCAGACAGCGAAGTTTCAGGAATTCAGAAAGTAATTTATAACAAATACTACGTTGATGAAATTTATGATGCCATTTTTGTAAAACCAATTACGGTATTATCAAACTTTTTTAGTTCAGTATTTGAGTTTTTAGTAATAGATTTAATCGTGGAAGGCATTGGGAAAGGCGTAAAAGGACTTTCATCTGAAGCTCGATTATTACAAAGCGGAACAACAGGAAATTATATCTTTATCATGGTATTATCAATTGTTGGAATATTAGGGTTCAGTTTCTTCGGAGGTGATATTTCTCAACTATTCGATAGTTTAAAAGCTTTGATTTCTAAGTAAAAATACACTTCAAATTCCATTGATAAGTAATAAAAAATTATGCTAACAATTTCACTAATTCTCCTCCCAATCATTGCAGGGCTTTTGACTCTCACGAATAAAGGAGAAAATGCTAAAAAGATTGCCTCCATTTTTGCCTTTGCAGAACTGATTCTTGGTGGTTATGTCTATTATTCTTTCATACCAAATGCAACGACGCAATTTGCCGTAAGCTACGACTGGATTCATTCGGCAGGTATTAAATTTTCGGTAGGTATTGACGGTATCAGTCTAATTTTGGTATGTCTCACAACTTTGATGGTGCCTTTCATCATCCTTTCAACATTCAACAATAACTATAAAAATGCTCCTACTTTCTATGCCCTTATCTTGTTTATGCAAGCGGCACTCATTGGTGTGTTTACGGCGAGAGACATTTTCTTATTTTATTTCTTCTTTGAGATAGCCTTAATTCCTGTATATTTTATTGCCGCTATTTGGGGAGGAGAGAATCGTATTAAAGTAACTTTCAAGTTCTTTATTTATACGATGTTCGGCTCATTGTTTATGTTGTTGGCTTTAGTGTATTTATACATCCAAACTCCAGGGATTGCTCATAAAGCTGATTTTGAATCAATTTATGCTGTGGCAAAAACTTTAGATATTACGCAACAAAGCTATCTGTTTGGTGCATTTTTTATTGCCTTTGCTATTAAAATGCCCTTATTCCCTTTCCATACTTGGCAACCAGATACTTACGTAGAAGCCCCAACCGCTGGAACGATGTTATTATCAGGAATTATGTTAAAAATGGGTACTTACGGATTGATTCGCTTCATTTTACCAATTACTCCCTTAGCAGTAGATAAATACGGAATGGTTGCGATTATTCTTTCTATAATCGGAATTGTATATGGCTCAATTATTGCCATTCAACAAAAAGATATGAAACGCTTAATTGCTTATTCATCATTTGCCCACGTAGGCTTGATGGCAGCAGGTATTTTTAGCGGAAATATTGACGGAATCCAAGGAGCATTAATCCAAATGTTAGCACATGGAATCAACGTAGTAGGTCTTTTCTTCATTGTAGAAATTATCCAACAACGTACTAATTCACGTGAATTGGCTCGTTTAGGAGGTATTACGCAAACCACTCCAAACTTAACAGTTTACTTTATAATCTTAATGTTAGGTTCAGTAGCGATGCCATTGACCAATGGATTTGTAGGAGAATTTTTATTATTGAAAGGAGTGTTTCAATACAATGCTTGGGCGGGTGCAATTGCAGGTTTAACAATCATTTTAGGAGCCGTTTATATGTTAAGAATGGTTCAGAAATCAATGTTTGGCATTACTTCACGCATTACAGAAGGTTTTGCTGACTTGACATTATCTGAAAAAGTAGTATTATTCCCACTATCATTTATGGTTATTGGGTTGGGTATCGCTCCAAATATGTTTTTAAAATTAACCGAACCAGCCGTTAATCAATTATTATCAATCATTAAGTAATTAGTAGGTATTAGGTAGGAGGTATCAAGTGTTAAGTATTTTAAAATCATGGTTTAATCGTTAAGTTATATGCTGCGTTTTCACTTTTTTTTTAATAACTAATAACTGATAACCGATAACTAATAACTGATAACTGATATTATGAACGCAATTATAGCATTATCACTTTTTGGAATAGGTAGTTTATTTCTCGGTTTTTTAAATAACCGTAAAATATTATTACCTGCAACCCTAATTTTTACCCTCATTGCATTGGGTCTGAATTTTGCAGACTGGAACCATGAATATTTGTGGTTCAACTCCATGTTGAGAACCAATAATTTATCTGTTAATTTTACAGCTGTAATTTTAATTTCAACGCTACTGGTAGTAGCCATTTCAAGAGGATTTGGTGATGATAAAGAACACTCACATCCCGCTGAATATTACGCAATTTTGATGTTCTCTGTAGTTGGAGCAATCATGATGGTAACTTACGAAAATCTACTTATGCTTTTTGTAGGCTTGGAAATTCTTTCTGTCTCAATGTATGTCCTAACGGGGTCAGACAAACGTAATTTGCGTTCAAATGAAGCCGCTTTAAAGTATTTTTTGATGGGTTCATTTGCCACGGGAATTCTTTTATTTGGCATAGCTTTGGTTTACGGAGCAACGGGTTCATTCGATATTCATGGAATAGGATTAGCTGTTAGGGATGCAAAAGCTCAAATGGGGGGAATTTATGGACCAATTCTCACGGCAGGAGTTATCTTAATGCTAGTAGGTTTATTGTTCAAAATATCAGCTGCTCCTTTCCATTTCTGGACTCCTGATGTATATGATGGAGCTCCAAGTTTGTTCACAGCCTTCATGTCTACCGTTGTGAAAACTGCGGGCGTTGCAGCCACTTATCGTTTGTTGTCAATTGCCTTTCCAGATATGTATGGAACGTGGGGGAATCCAATGGTTTATATCACAGCGGTAACCCTAATAGTTGGAAATTTAACGGCTGTTTACCAACAGAGTTTCAAGCGTATGTTGGCGTATTCGAGTATCTCACACGCAGGATATTTATTGATTACAGTTTTAGCAAAACGTCCGGAGACGAATGCTTCGATATTGTTTTATTCCTTGGCATACTCAATCGCAACGATTAGTGCATTTGCCGTTTTGATAGTTGTTTCAGAGGCAAAATCTAAGGCAGGAAAGCCAGATGAGAGTTTTGATGCTTTGAATGGGTTATCAAAAAATAATCCATTTTTAGCTTTTGTATTGGCAGTTTCAATGTTATCCTTAGCAGGAATTCCTTTAACGGCAGGTTTCTTCGGAAAGTTTTTCATCTTTACGGATGCTTTTTCTAATCCATCAAGCATTTTTAAAAGCCTTTTAGTTGTTGCAGTCTTAATGTCAGCTGTTGGTATTTATTATTATTTCAAGCCAATAATTGCCGCATACATGAGAAGTGGAGATACTGAAAAAATTGAAATTTCGCCTATTTTTAAATATACTTTAATCCTCACAACCATCTTAACTATTCTCTTGGGTATTGCCCCTGATTTAGTTAAAAAATTATTTTAAGACATTGTCAAAATTATTAAATAAAAAAGACCTCATTGCTTATTTTTTAGTAGCAGGAACTGGTGCTGCTGTACAGTTAATTGCAGGCAGTATTCTACGTAATAATTTTCATTTCTCGTACAGTGAAGCAGTTTCTTTAGCGTATTTAATTTCGTTTATTGTAGGCTTTACATTAACCAAAATGTTCGCTTTTGATGCTCGTAATACTAATCAGACACGTCGAGAGATGTTGAAGTTTATGATGGTAGCAACGGCATCATGGGGAATTACGGTCTTTTTCTCAGTAACCACACTTAAATATGTTGAAACTACCTTAGGAAAACACAGCATAATATTACCTTTTACCAGTAAACCTTCGAATTTAAACGAGTTAGGTTGTCAGCTTGTGGGAATGGGTGTAAGTTTTGTGTTTAACTATGTACTTCATAAGACTTTTACTTTTAAAAGCACAGGTTTTTATGATCGATTGAAAAAAATTGTTTCATAGATTTATGCAAAAAAATAAGCCTTCAACAAAATGAAGACTTATTTTTTTGCATAAAATTGTAATAATCTAAGATTCAAATATCTAAAAAATTATTATTTACTCATTCGAAAGATAAAATTATAGTTAAAAATTAAATAGTTTTAATAAAAAAATGGTATTTTTCCATTAATAACTAAGTAATAACAAAGAATAATTAGTAATTATTAAAATTCCCTTAAAATTTATAAACAATTACTTGTACTACTTCAAAGTTGTACATAACTTTGTATCAGTAACAAACCCAAATCACCACAACAAAATGAAAAAATTCTTTGCATTCGCATTAGTAGCTTCAATGATGTCATTAGCTGCTTGTTCTGAGAAAAAAGCTGAAACAACAACTACAGTTGATACTGCTGTTGTTGCTGTTGATACTACTATGGCTGTTGATACTGCTGCCGCTCCAATGGCTGCTGATACAACTAAGAAGTAATATCTACTTTATAGTTTCTTTCGAAAGAACCCAAGAAGGTCTTGACTTAGTCAAGACTTTTTTTTGTGCCTTATGGTTTCAGCGCTATGAAGCTTTTGTATATTAGAAATAGAAAAAGATATTTGTACGACTGGAATAGATAACATTTTAATAGTCAGGATATTACAAATTCCTGATTCTTCGTTTATAATTAATCTTTTCATTAATTATCTTTGTGAAAATATTTTTAAAATGGCTGATAAAAAATCCCAAAATTATTGGTGGCTCAATGCCAATCCCCGCATCTGGTCAATTGATTCATTTAAAATCAATCAAACTCAGCATTATACCTCTTATAATGAATTTGGAAATAAGCGTAGAATTTATAAGTATTTTGAATCTGTACAGAAGGGAGATATTGTGGTAGGTTATGAATCTACACCTGTAAAGCAAGTGAAAGCTACGCTTGAAATTACTGAATCTTTACATCGTGATATTAAATTAGGAGAGGTTATATCATTTAAAATTAAAGAGAAAATTCCTGAACCGATTGATTGGTCAGCGTTAAAATCATTGCATTTTTTTAAGAATTCTGAAATTTTAAAAAATAATCAAGGTAGTTTATTTAAATTGACAGAAGAAGAGTTTGAAGCGATTCAAGCTATGATTGATGCTCAAAAAGAATCATTGCAAGGGGAAGATATATTGATTCCTTATGAGCGAAAAGATGCTTTGAAAGACTTGTTTATTGATGATGAAAAATTTGATGAAATAATTGATACCCTTCGTTATAAGAAAAATATTATCCTTCAAGGACCTCCTGGTGTTGGTAAAACTTTCATCGCCAAACGATTGGCATACACACAAATTGGCACGCAAGACGATTCCAGAATCAAGATGGTTCAGTTTCACCAATCATACAGTTATGAAGATTTTATTCAAGGTTTACGACCAGATGATTCGGGCGGATTTAAATTGAAAAATGGTGTTTTCTACGAATTTTGCCGACAAGCTCAGCGTCATGCTGGGATTGACCATTTTTTTATTATTGACGAAATTAATCGTGGAAATTTGAGTAAAATATTTGGAGAACTACTCCTTTTGATAGAATCTGACAAGCGTGGACGAGCCAACGAAATGACTTTAACCTACGGAGATAAAGATTCAGAGCCTTTCTATGTGCCTGATAATCTACATATTATCGGAACCATGAACACCGCAGACCGTTCATTAGCCATGATTGATTATGCCCTTCGTCGCCGTTTTGCTTTTATTTCTCTCGAACCACTTTTTAACGAAAAATTTGTTGATTTTTTATTGGGAAAAGGAATTAAAAAATCATTTTCTGAAAAAATCGTTGCTCGTATTTCAAAACTCAACGAAATAATTACTAACGATAAAAATCTTCAAAAAGGCTTTCAGATTGGGCATAGTTATTTTTCTAACTTTACGGAAGGCGAAGATGTAGAGAAATGGTATCGTCGGGTAATAAATCTGGAAATTGCCCCACTTTTGGAGGAATACTGGTTTGATAATGAAGAAAAAGCGAAGAAGGAAATACTGAAGTTGTTAGAAATATAAAAATCAAAAAAGCCTGTCATATACATGAACAGGCTTTTTTGATGCTAAAGAGGTGCTTTAATTGTCAAGATTAATTGTCCCAGAACTCAAAGGAACATCTAATTTAACATTTGTATTTCCTTTGCTTTTGTAATATGAAATAATCAACATTTAACTGTCTTCAAGTCGCCCTTTAATATCAAATTCTACTCTGACAGCCATCGGAAGATTTTCAGAAATAACACTGCTTTACACTTAATAATTTATGGTCTAAATATCAATTATCTCCTCTGCTATGCTTAGAATGACTTGGAAGAAGTTGAATTTGTAGCTAAATCTCTTGATGAAAGACCCAACTAAATCTGGAAATTATGTAACTTTTAAAGAATATTATGTAACACTTATTGTGATAGGAATACTCATATTTGCTTAAAGAAAATTGCCATGCTTTTTTACAAATGTTATGCTTGAATTCTTGATTCATTTCTAACATTCTGGGAATACTCTGTTTGTAGTTTTGCCTATTGAAATTAACTGATATAATGATATAGTTAAGTCTTCTCCTTATGAAATTAAAAATTTTATTTATCACAGGTTCTATTAATCAAACGACTCAAATGCATAAAATTGCAAATGAACTTACTGATTATGAATGTTGGTTTAGTCAAATCTTCGTTGATTTCCCGCCCTTTCAATGGTTGATTGATAATACAAAAATTTTGTCGAAAACTGTTGTTTCGGGTCAATTCAAAGAAAATTCAGAAAAATATTGCCAAGAACAGGGTTTGAAAATGGATTATAAAGCCAAAAGAAATCAGTACGATTTGGTTGTTTATTGTTCAGACATGATTATTCCAGATAGGATGTTGCAAACCAAGACCCTTTGGGTGCAAGAAGGCATGATTGATGAATATACTTCTTTAAGTAAAGTAATTAAAAAATTACATCTCCCTCCTTATTTTGCTGTGGGAACTGCCCTAAATGGTGCGTCCAATATCTGTGATGTCTATTGTTCCGCTTCGGAAGGATATAAAAAACGACTCGTTAAAATTGGGACAGATTCTCATAAAATTGTTACCACTGGAATTCCCAATTTTGATAATGTCCAACAATATCGTCAGAATGATTTTCCACTTCGTGATTTTGTTTTAGTGGCCACTTCTGATAATCGTGAATGTTTCCGCAAAGAAGACCGTCCTGCTTTTATCAAAGAATGTGTAGAAAAAGCAGCAGGTAGAAAATTGGTCTTCAAAGTTCATCCCAACGAAATAATGGAACGTGCTATCGCTGAAATCAAAGAACACGGTCCCGCCGAAACAATTATTTATATTACTGGTGATATTAACCCGATGATTGCTAATTGTGATGAGTTTATCACGCAATATTCCTCTGCTGTGTATGTGGGCATGGCGTTGGAGAAAAAGGTTCATTCTTATTTTGATATAGAAGAATTGAAACAACAAATGCCTATTCAAAATGGAGGGAAATCGGCTAAAAATATTGCTCAAATTTGTCGTGATTTTTTGGTATTTACTGGCAAAAAGGAAGATTTTATGAAAAATTATCGATACAAAATTGCTAATCAAGAATTGATTTATGAATAGTAATAATCCTACGATTGCCGTGGTTGTACAAGCTCGTATGTCTTCGAGTCGTTTGCCTGGAAAAGTGATGCTCCCAATTTTGGGCGAGACGTTATTATTCAGAATGCTGGAACGTTTGAAGCGGATAAAATTTCCGGTTAATATTATCGTAGCATCTTCTAAAGACAAAAAAGATGAGGTAATCAAAACATTTTGTTCGGAAAAAAAAATACCTTTCTACGCAGGTGAATTAGAAGATTTACTCGACCGTCATTATCAAGTCGGACTTTTAACAAGGGCAGATGCGGTCATAAAGATTCCTTCGGATTGTCCTTTAATTGACCCTAAACTTATTGATCAAGTGATTGATTACTATCTTGAAAATCAGCAAGAATTTAATTTTATTAGTAATCTCCATCCTGCGACTTATCCTGACGGAAATGATGTGGAATTAATGACTTTTGGTGCTTTGGAAAAGGCTTGGTATGAAGCAAAACGACCTTTGGAAAGAGAGCATACAACGCCTTATTTTTGGGAAAATCCCGATAAATTTCGCATGGCAAACCTGACATGGGAAACTGGTTTAGACTATTCGATGAGCCACCGTTTTACGATTGATTATCCAGAAGATTACCTATTCATTAAACGAGTTTTTGAGGAATTATACCCCAAAAATGTTGCTTTTTCGATGGAGGATATTCTGAAATTAATCCAATTGAAACCAGAAATTTATGACTTTAATAAACAGTACGCTGGTGTTAATTGGTACAGAAATCATCTGGATGAATTAAACACTATTTCATCACGACAAACAAAAAAGTTACCAACAAACTAATAAAATGATTGAAAACAAAATTGTAGCATTAGAATCTATTGCCTTGCGTGTTCGTGAACACATCATCAAAATGTCCACCGATGGGGGGTGTTTTGTAGGTGCATCACTCTCAGCGACCGATTTAATGGTTTATCTGTATAATGATTTTTTGAATATTTCGTCGGATAATCTCCACGACCCAAACCGTGATTATCTTTTTTTATCGAAAGGACATGACGTACCTGCTTTGTATGGTACACTCGTAGAAATGGGAATTTTAGGGGAAGAAAGACTACAAAACCATCTTTCCACTCTGGATAATATTTATTGGCATCCCAATACGAAAATTCCTGGCGTTGAATTTCATTCGGGTTCGTTAGGTCATTTGCCTTCGGTGGCAATTGGCGTGGCATTGGACTGTAAAATCAAAGGAGGAAAGAATCTTGTCATTTGTATTATGGGCGATGGCGAACTCAACGAAGGCTCATGTTGGGAAGCCGTGATGGTGGCAAATGCTTACAAATTAGACAACCTGATTTTTGTAATTGATCGCAATAAATTTCAAGCAAACGTGGCAACTGAAGACTTAATTCCGCTCGAACCTTTGGTGGATAAATTTGAGGCTTTTGGGGCATCCGTTACCCGAATTGATGGCCATAATTTTCAAGACTTAGAAGAGGCATTTGCTGATATTCCTTATAAAAAAGGGAAATTAAATGTGGTTATTGCCGATACCATAAGAGGGAAAGGTTTGCCAAGTATCGAAGCCCGAGCCGACCGTTGGTTTTGTAATTTCTCTGAAAATGAAGTACAACAATTATTGGAAGAACTTCACGGAACGCATCAAGCCACGCTTGAATCAGAAGTAATGGTGGTACGATAAATCAAACTTTATGTCTTATTGGCAAAAAAATTAAAGAAATGTACGAAGAATTATTAAAAAATACTGCTCTTGCCGATGAACGTTTCATCGTAATGACCGCCGAGAATCGAGCTTTGGTTAGAAATTTGCCCACTATTTTGGGCAACCGATTTATTGATACAGGTATAACTGAACAAACAATGATTGGAGCGGCGGCTGGACTTGCCTTGCGAGGAAGAACGCCTGTAGTTCACGCTCTAGCAGCCTTTTTATCCATGCGAGCCTTTGAATTTATTCGCACTGATGTGGGAATTGGTAATTTACCCGTCAAATTAAGCAGTTTTATTCCAGGATTTTTATCGGATGGAAACGGACCAACGCACCAAGCTATCGAAGACATTAGCATTATGCGTGGCATTCCAAATATGCAAGTTTTTGCGGCTACTGATGAACAAGATTTAGTAACGATGTTGCCTAAAATATGGGATTCATCTCATCCAAGTTACGTCCGAATTTGCACAAAACCATCTGTATATCAGCATGATAGCTATTTTGAAATTGGTAAAGCCGAAATTATTTCGGAAGGAACGGACGTTACAATTTTGGTGTATGGATTTATGTTTGAACAAGCCATGATTACCGCTGAAATTCTGAGAAAACAAGGAAAATCGGTCGGATTAATTAACATGAGAAGCCTAAAACCTGTGGATGAGCAAGCCATTATTCGTGTAGCATTACGTTGTGAATTGATGGTAACGATTGAAGACCATTTTCAAACGGGTGGTTTGTATTCTATCGTGGCAGAAACGCTTTTGAAAAATCGACTCACTGCTAATGTTTTGCCAATTGCTTTGGAAGAAAGGTGGTTTAAACCCGCCAGACTTCAAGAAGTGCTTGAATATGAAGGATTTACGGGTATGAAAATGGCGAAAAAGATAAGTAGTTATTTTGAAGAAATAATGGTTGATGATTTGAATGATAATAAATTAATTCTCGAATAAAATATGCCAAATACTATAACATCAAATCAACATTACCCAACTATCACCCATTCTGATAGCTTATACGAGCGTGCTTTAAAAGTGCAAAAGCCTATCACTCAAACACTTGCCAAAGGACCGGGGCAATTTACAAAAGGTGTTGCTCCTAAATATTTACAAAAAGGAAAAGGCTCGCACGTGTGGGATGTAGATGGTAATGAATATATTGATTTCAATTCCGCAATTGGTCCAATTTCTTTAGGATACGCTTATCCTGTGGTGGACGAAGCCATCAAGAAACAATTAGAAGATGGGATTACCTTTTCGTTAATGCACCCTTTGGAAGTGGAATTATCCGAACTTATTCAGGAAGTAATTCCCAATGCCGAAGCCGTAAAAATCTCGAAAACGGGGGCTGATGTTTGTTCCGCAGCGGTGAGAGTTGCCCGTTCATTTACAGGACGTGACAAGATTTTTTGCTGTGGTTATCACGGTTGGCACGATTGGTATATCGGTATTACCAGTCGTAATTCGGGCATTCCAGAAGCCATTCAAAATATGACTTATACTTTCGAATACAACAATATTGAAGCCATTATTGAAGCATTAGATGAAGATGTGGCGGCGGTAATTCTAGAACCATTTATTTTTGAAGCACCGCAAAATGACTTTCTTCAAGCCTTGGCGGAGGCTTGTCGAGAAAATGGAACGCTTTTAATTTTTGATGAAATGTGGACGGGTTTCCGCATCGCTTTAGGTGGGGCTCAGGAATATTTTAATGTGGTTCCAGATTTAGCTGTTTACTCAAAAGCCTGTGCCAACGGAATGCCCATTTCTCTCTTAACGGGACGGGCAGACGTAATGGAACTCTTTAATAATGAAGTATTTAGCTATACAACTTTTGGGGGAGAAGCACTTTCTTTAGCCGCTTGCATTGCCACAATTAAAGAAATTAGAAAGAAAAATGTTCCAAAATATTTGGATGAAAAAGGACAAATAATTAAAGACGGTTATAACCAAATTGCCCAAGAATTTGGCATGGAAAATCTGACCAAATGTGTCGGATATAATTGTAGGACGATGGTAACTATTGCCCCCGAAGCGGGGAATGCCTTAGAAGTGAAAGCTCTCATGCAACAAGAAATGATTAAGCGTGGGATTCTTTGGGCGGGTTTTCATAATATGTGTTTTAGTCATTCCGATGAAGACTTGAATTATACTCTTTTGGCATATCGTGAAGTTATGCCAATTGTAAAGGAAGCCATTGAAACTCAAAATGTTAAATCCTATTTGAAAGGAGAAGTATTAGAAGCTGTCTTTAGAAAAACGAGTAATTATAATATCAAACCAGCAGTAGCAAAAGTTTAAGAAATATTCTATACGGACGACTTTGCTGTGAGTAAAGTTAGCGGTAACTAAATTATAAATTCAAATTATGGAAAAACACCCATTTGAATTATTCTCTTTAAAAGAAAAAACTGCCATTGTAACGGGTGGCACGGGACTAATTGGCAAAAAACATTGTGAAGCCTTGGCTTTGGCGGGAGCCAATGTTGTAGTAGCTGATATTTCAGCAGAAAACAGTAGGGTATTCGCTGAAACTTTGGGTAAAAATTGTATTGGATTAGGGATGGATGTAACCAAATCGGAATCTTTAGAAAATGCTAAAAATACTATTATTACCCATTTTGGAACAATTGATATTTTGGTAAATAACGCTGCTATTAATGATATGTTTGAAAATCCTGAAATGGCATCTGAACTATCAGCCTTTGAAAATTATCCAATTGATTCATTTCGTAAATCATTGGAAGTAAATGTGTTAGGTGTTTTTTCGTGTTCGCAAGTTTTTGGAACTATTATGGCTAAACAAGGTTCTGGAAGTATTATTAATGTGGCTTCAACCTACGGAATGGTTGGTCCTGACCAGAATATTTATAAGAATGAAGCGGGAGAACAAACCTTTTTTAAATCACCGTCTTATCCAACTACCAAAGGGGCAATTATCAATTTTACTCGCTATTTAGCCGCTTATTGGGGCAAAAGAGGTGTGCGAGTAAATACATTATCTCCAGGCGGTGTTGAAAATTCACAAGATGAGTTTTTCGTGCAGAATTATTCCGCAAAAACTTTACTCGGAAGAATGGCACAAATGGCTGATTATCAAGGAGCTATTATTTTTTTAGCCTCTGATGCATCGGCCTATATGACGGGAGCAAATTTGGTGGTTGATGGTGGCTGGACAGCTATTTGATTTTTAGGTATGCGGTAATAAAGGATGATTTAATAATCATAATTATCAAACAAGGCACAATTTACTAATTTATAATTCAATTAATACGAAATGATAACCGAAGAAATAAAAGTAAAAGCCCGAAACATAAAACTCTTATTAACCGACTGCGATGGAGTATTAACTGATGGCGGAGTATATTACGGAGAACAGGGAGAAATCTTGAAAAAGTTTAATGTCCGTGATGGAATGGGTGTTGAAAGACTCCGAAAATTAGCAGAAGTTGAAACAGGAATTATTACGGGTGAACGTTCTCCTTCAGTAATTAAAAGAGCCGAAAAACTTCAAATTACTGAACTGCATTTAGGTATCAAGGATAAATTGTTAGTCTTGATACAAATTATGAATAGTCAAAATTTAACTAAAGAAAATATTGCCTACATCGGTGACGATGTGAATGATATTTCCATCATGCAAAAAGTAGGCTTAACCGCTTGCCCCGCAGATGCTATCAGTTTTACAAAAAATATCGCTGATTATATCTGTGAAAATAAAGGTGGAGAAGGGTGTTTTAGAGAATTTTCCGAATTAATTATTGCCTCAAAAACTAACATAAATACATGAAAAGTATTACATTATCATCTGGAAAAATTATTGGCAAAGGACATCCGTGTTACATTATAGCCGAAATCGGAATTAATCATAATGGCTCTTTAGAAACGGCAAAACAACTCATTGAGGAAGGTGAAATTGCAAAAGTGGATGCCGTTAAATTCCAAAAAAGAACACCCGAATTGTGCGTTCCACTCGACCAATGGGAAATTATGCGGGATACGCCTTGGGGGAAAATGAGTTACATTGATTACAAACGTAAAACCGAATTTGGAAATTTAGAATATTCAGACATTAATAAGTACGCAAAAATTAAAGGAGTTGATTGGTTTGCTTCGCCTTGGGATGTGGAGTCAGTGGATTTTCTGGAATATTTTAATCCCGTATTGTACAAATTAGCATCGGCATCTTTGACAGATTTTGAACTAATCGAAAAAATTGTCAGAACGGGTCGTCCTTTGATAATTTCTACAGGAATGTCCACCCCAAATGAAATAGTTGAAACCGTTGATTTTATCAAAGGATTTGATAAAAATTATCCTTTAATGATTGCCCATTCAACGTCTGCTTATCCATGCAAACCCGAAGAGTTGAACTTGAATATGATTAAAACCTTGAGCGAAATGTTTCCAAATACGCCCATTGGCTACTCAGGACATGAAACTGGTTTGGCAACAACGGTAGCCGCAGTGGCAATGGGAGCAACTTTTGTGGAACGCCATTTCACGCTCGACCGTGCGATGTGGGGTTCAGACCATGCAGCTTCAATTGAACCACAAGGTTTTGCGAGATTGGTTAAGGACATTCGTGATGTGGAAACTGCCGCAGGCGATGGTATAAAGAAAGTGTATGAAGCAGAAATTGCTCAAATGAAGAAATTAAGAAAGCATATTTCAGGTGAATATACTATGTAGGATTTTTGATTTATTAAGTTAATTACCTTCCCGAAAGTTTTAATCCGCAATGGAATTGTTTCGGGAAGATAAGACTAAAAAATATTAATAACTCACATAAGTATTGGTAAAACTTCCATCGTCGAATAAATCAATAATGGCATATCCCGCTTCGGTATGTTGATATTTTCCAAACCACCAACGACCAGAAACAGCTCCGTTGCAACAATAAGAAACGCCATTATAATCTACTCTATCCGTCAAGTGAATATGCCCCGAAACGGCTAATTTAACATTTTTATGGTCATTAAAAACCTCTGAAATTTGTTTAGCATCGGTGTGCATCCAACTGCCTGGCACTTCCCATCGTCCTTCTTTTTCTTTCATGTTATCACCATCAAAAAATACGCAGGCTGCCAAAATTGGGATGTGTGAAATAATCATAGTCGGCTTATTGTCAGAAACTTGACTTAAATCTTTACGAAACCAATCCATCTGTTCATCATCTAAATTAGCGGTGTACCAAGACCCATCTTTTTTCTTCTGAACACTATCTAACATTACAAAGTGCCAATCCTTTTTATCGAAACTATAAAAGCGATTACTCAACGACATTTCGTCCATTGCCCATTTTTTACCATCCTCAAAATTACTAACACTATCGCCCTCGCAACAAATATCATGGTTACCCACAGAATGAAAAATTGGAAGTGAATTTTCTGTTTTCAGTACTTGATTAAAAAGCGACCACTGTTTCTGAACATTCTCATGTTTTCGGCGATGGGCATCCATCACACAATCGCCAGAATTAATAATGAAATCGGGCTTAATATCCTGATTTTGAATGTGATGCAAACATTTTTCAAAACCTTTTGCCGCCCCAATAAGTGGCTGAATATGCACGTCCGTGATGTGGGCAATACGAAGAACTCTTTTTGGTGTGGAGACCAACGCTTCGGTGAGTTTTGGATTTGCTTTTGTAAAACTTGGTAAGGATAAGCCGCCCGCCAGTAGACTGGCGGAACGAAGTAAATCACGTCTTTGCATATTTTAATAGTTTGGTTGCACAAAGTTGGTGATTTAGTTTAATCTCTTGATTGTCTGATGATTAAGACTTTGTAAAGGAATGGCAGGATTTGTGAGGAAATTGTTAAGAAGTTCTATGTCTCAAACTTTTGAAGACAATTTTAACCCAATAATTCCTACAATGATTAATCCCAGAAATAAGAATTCGGTGAGAGTAATTTTATTTTCAAAAAAAGCAATATCTGCTATTTTAATGAACATAATTGACACTGCCGTCCAAATAGTAAAAGCAATTGCCGTCGGAATACTTTTCATTGCCAAAGAAAAGAAATAAGTATTCGTAATTCCAAAAATAATATAGCCAGCCAAAGGCAACCAAATAATCAATCCTTCAGACTTAAAAAAATTATCTAATGTTAAAGTATTGAACTTTGAGAAAGACAAAAACTTCAATGAAAACATCCAACAAGCTTCCAAAGCAGCCGCAATAATGAGATAAATCCAAGCCATCTAAGTAGGTATCAGGTTTTAGTTGTTAGGAATTAGTATTGTAATTCGTTGTTGATCAGTAAATTACGAAATAACTTAATACAAATTAATTTTTAAATAATCACTCGAAATTCAAGCTAATAGCTAATTAATTGTCGCTAAGTGCTGGGACATATTTACTCATGGCATGACTTAACTCATAAATCATTGATACTGAACAAATTGTAATCAGTCATGCCATGAGTATTATGCTAACTTAATTTATCTAAGCACTTAACTACTTATACTTCCAAAAATACTTCTTTTTTAATGACAAATTTGTGGGCAACTTCTATGCTCAACAATATCCTCCTAAATAATTCTTTCAAGTTAATTCCTTCGTTTTGTGCAATGAGAGGCAAAAAACTTCTCGCATCTAAATTAGGCATCGTATTAATATCCAAAATGAAAATTTCTCCAGCATGAATACGTACATCAGTGCGAGACATCCCCTTTATTTTCATGGACTTATGCAAAGATAATACTTTTTTCATCATGTCATTTTTAAGATTTTCATCTAAATCTGGATTCAGAATTTTTTCTGTAATACCATAATTTTGACCTGCAATATAAACCTCACGGTTATCATTCGGACGAATTTCTAAAGGTTTCAAGGCAACGTAGTCTGTGCCATCTTCGTTCGGAATTATAGCAATTGTAAATTCCCGCCCCGTTAAATAAGGCTGAATAATATAATTTTCTCTTTCTAATAATTCTTGATAAGGAATATCAGATTTATTAAAAACCAATATATTCAAATGTAAGCTTCCCATACGAGGTTTTACGATAAAACGTTCAAAATTTGACGTAGAAATATCCCCTAAATCAATAATTGGCGGGGTTTTTAAGCCAACTGTTTGGCATAGTTCAGGCATATTTAATTTATCCTTTGCCAGAATCTGAATTTCATAAGAACTTGCCGTATGCTTGATATTATGACTATCCAACCAGTGGGCAATGTCAGCCTGTCCTGCTTCTTTAAAGCCATAACAAACATTAAAAACCACATCAAATTGCTTTAAAAATTCAGCAAATTCGTTGGAAAAACCCACAAAATGGGTAATGTAAGGATAATGATTTTCGGGAGTTGATGTTAAGAAATGAGCAATTGTTGTTCCAAAAATATTCTCTTTCCACGGAGTAAAAGTGGAATCTGAGTAGAGATAAATTAATTTACGAGGTTTCATTTTTACAAGATTAATTATTTGCTCAAAACTAATTCCATGATTTGATAACACTGTTAAGGAAAAATTATGGATACATTAAATTTAAAATTATAATTTCATAAAATCCTGTAAATCATAACTTTATAATTAATTATTTTGCAATAAATTAAACAATCATTATCATTCAGAAAGTATCAAAATATTTAATTGCTTTTCAATGTAATTTTAGATGGTTCATGTCTTCCATGTTTTTTTCTGAATAGAACAATGATGATTCATTAAAAAAACCATAACTTATCCTTAACATTGGGATAACATTGTGATAGTAAGTTTGAGGTAGAATTAAATAAAACTAAAACACACTATGCTTGATGTATCCCTAAAAATTTTATTAGTAGATGACGACCCTGATATTTTAGAATTGCTCGAATACAACCTTATTCGTGAAGGTTTTCAAATCAAAACTGCCGAAAATGGACAAATAGCCATTGAAGTGGCTGAGGAATTTCTGCCCGATATGATTCTAATGGACGTGATGATGCCCGTGATGGATGGCATTGAAGCGGGAAGAATCATTAAGCAAAAGAAAAATTCAAGAAATACTTACCTGATTTATTTAACTGCTCGTACCGAAGAATTCTCGGAAATTGCGGCTTTTGAAATTGGTGCCGATGATTATATTACAAAACCCGTGAAACCTCGTGCTTTAATCAGTAGAATTAAGGCTATATTTCAGCGAAATTCCACCATTTTAAAGACTCAAGAAAATGAAAATTTGGTGATGGAAGATTTAATTATTAACCGTCAGAACTACTCAATTGCCATAAAAGACATCAATTTCACGATGCCAAAAAAAGAATTTGACCTTCTTTTATTCTTCGTCAGTAATCCCAATAAAGTTTACACTCGTGATGAAATTTTGATTAATGTTTGGGGTAGGGGAATTCACGTCACGGAAAGAACCGTTGATGTCCACATCCGAAAAATTAGAGAAAAAATTGGAGATGACTATATCCGCACCATAAAAGGCGTAGGTTATCTCTTTTCCAAAACTAAATAACAATTCTTTAATATTGCGGAAATGGTATGGTTAAAGTAAATGATGAAATTTGTTGTATAAATTATGGTAAATAACCACTTATGAAAACCGTTAAGGAATATAAAACTGTCATTATTTCGGATGTTCACTTGGGTTCTGAGGGTTCAAAAGCAAAGGAAGCAATTTTGTTTTTGAAATCAGTAACCTGCGAAATACTCATTCTAAACGGTGATATTATTGATGGTTGGCAACTAAGAAAAGGGGGTTCTTGGAAGAAAAAACACACAGCTTTTTTCAGAATTATTCTAAAAATGATTGAAACGCAAAATACAAAAGTAGTGTATTTAAGAGGAAATCACGATGATTTTCTAGACCAAATTATTCCTTTTTCTTTGGGTAAATCCTTTACTATTCAAAGAGATTATATCCTTAAATCAGCCCAGAAAAACTTCCTCATTATTCACGGTGATATTTTCGATTCAGTGACTTCTCACATGAAATGGCTTGCTTATTTGGGTGATGTTGGTTATACTTTTCTTCTGACAATCAACAAATTATTCAATAAATATCGTTCTTGGCGGGGATTAGATTACTATTCCTTTTCTCAACGTATAAAGCAGAGAGTGAAAGAAGCCGTCAATTATGTGTCTGATTATGAGGAAAAATTGACTGAACTTGCTAAGGCGAACCGTTGTGAAGGCATCATTTGTGGACATATTCACAAACCTGATATTCGACAAATTGGCGACATAACTTACATGAATTCGGGTGATTGGGTAGAATCTTTAACGGCTTTAGTGGAAGACCATAAGGGCAATTGGGAATTATTGTATTTTCTGAGAGATAATGACTTGGATTTATCCGAAGATGATTTGGAAGGACTTGATAATGAAGCTTTGAATACTGTCAAGGGAATTTATATGAGTGTGTCGTAAAATTGATTTACTACTAAATAAACATAAAATGAGCAAATTCTTATTCGTTGTACAAGGCGAAGGTCGAGGACACCTCACCCAAGCCATTTCTCTTTTTGAAATTTTAACTTCCTCTGGGCATCAAGTAGTTTCTGTGATGGTAGGCATGGATAATGAGCAAAATCTTCCTGCTTTTTTTCGTGAAAAAATCCCCGTTGAAATTAATACTTTTCCCGCCCCAAGTTTGGTATATGGACAAACCAAGGCTGTGAAAATTTGGGATACCATCAGTACGCACGCTAAGAAATTATCAAAATATCGAAAAAGTGTTCAGTTTTTAGCCAAAAAGGTGGAACAACATCAACCTGATGTCATTGTCAATTTTTATGATATGATTTGCGGATTATACGCTCAATTTTATCGCCCAACTATTCCAGTAGTTTGTATTGGACATCAATATTTATTATTACACGAATCTTTTATTTCCCTGCCGAATAAACAAATTGACAGGTTTTTGTTAAACTTAAACACCCGTCTTACTTCCTTAAATTCAACCAGAAAATTAGCCTTGTCTTTCGTACAAATGCCTGATGATAAACAACATAGAATTTCTGTTACACCTCCTTTATTACGGAATGAAGTCAAAAAAATAATTACTGAGTCTAAACCATTTATCCTTGCCTATATCACACATCATAAATTAAGTGAAGATATTATCAACTGGCACGCTAATCATCGGGATGTACAAATTCATTGCTTTTGGAATAATAAAGAATTTGTGGATGAATGGCAATTTAGAGAAAATTTAACTTTTCATCAGGTTAATTCAGAGAAATTTTTGCGAATGATGCAAGAATGTTCGGGCTTAATTTGTACTGCTGGATTCGAGTCAGTTTGTGAGGCAATGTACTTGGGAAAACCGATTATGATGGTTCCCGTTCCTAATCATATCGAACAACAAATCAATGCTTGGGACGGTCAACGAGCGGGTGCAGGTATTACCGATACGGAATTTAATTTCAGTAGATTTATTGATTATCTACCTGTGCATCAAAATGTTAGCGATAAATTTAAGGCTTGGCAAGGACAAACGAATCAATTATTTTTGAAAAATTTTGAGGAAGTTACTCATAAAGAAGCTGAGATTTATACTTTTAAAAGAGGTAGAGGTAGTATGTTATCGAAGTATTTTCGTAAAGCATTTGGATTCTGAAATTTAAATTCTCTATAATATTAAGGAAGTCAACGCTTTGAGTGAAATCTTCCTTAAATACATGAAATTTAATATTAACTTAACGATAATTTTATATACATTTGCACCCCTATAAAATTTTAGTGCAAATGCAAGATAATCAGACGATTAGCTCAGTAGATGAGCAGTTATACAAAACAAATTCTTTCTCAAAAAAAGCCTTCGGAAATGATTTCGTTTGGGGGGTTGCCATGGCTTCTTTCCAAAATGAAGGTGCCTGGAATTTGGATGGGAAAGGAGAATCAATCTGGGATAAATTCTCTCACCGTAAAAATATTAATAAGGAGTATCAGAACGCTGATGCTGCCTGTGAGTTTTATCACCGCTTCGAGGAAGATATTCTCATCGCTAAATCCCTTAATTTCAATACTTTTCGCTTTTCTATTTCGTGGTCACGAATTCTGCCTGATGGGATTGGACGAGTTAATCATACTGGTTTAGAATTTTATCATCAACTCATTGACTGTTGTTTAGAAAATGGTCTAGAACCTTTCGTGACACTTTATCATTGGGATTTGCCCCAAATTTTAGAAGACCGTGGCGGTTGGACAAACCGAGAAGTAATTAACTGGTTTTCGGAATATTGTGAAGTTGTAACCCGTGAATTTTCTGGTAAAGTCAAAAATTGGATGGTTCTCAACGAACCAGCAGGATTTGTGGGATTAGGTTACATGACGGGTTACCATGCCCCTGGGCGTATCGGAATGAAGAATTTTTTACCCGCCATTCACCATGCCACCATGTGCCAAGCTGAAGGAGGCAGAATTATCCGAAAAAATGTTTCTGATGCAATCATTGGTACAACCTTCTCTTGCTCTTTTGTCGAACCATTTTCTCAAAAACCTGCTGATGTTCAAGCTGCCAAACGCACCGATGCTTTACTAAATCGGATGTTTCTCGAACCTACTTTGGGAATGGGGTATCCTGTTGAAGAACTGCCATTTTTAAAAAAGATGGTAAGAAAATACGTTCACGAAGGCGATATGGAAAAATTAGCCTTTGATTTTGACTTCATAGGTCTTCAAAATTATTTTAAAGTAGTCGTAAAAAATGCTTGGTGGATGCCCTATTTGGGTGCTTCGGAAGTGAAACCTCACAAAAGGAATGTAAAGGAATTAACCGATATGGGCTGGGAGATTTCTCCCGATGGAATATTTCAAATCTTAAATCAACTATCAAAGTATCAGGAGATTAAACAAATTATTATTACTGAAAATGGAGCTGCATTTAAAGATAATTTAGAAGAAGGTAATGTCAATGATATAGAAAGAATTGCTTTTTATGAAAGCTATCTTCAACACGTTTTAAAAGCAAAAGAATCAGGAATAAAAGTAAGTGGCTATATGGCTTGGACTTTAACCGATAATTTTGAGTGGACGGAAGGTTACAAACCCAAATTTGGCTTGGTTCACATTGATTTTAAAACGCAAAAAAGAACTTTGAAAGGGTCTGGAAAGTGGTTTAGGGATTTTCTGGGTGAATAAAGAAAAGAGAAGCTATAATTTTAATCTGTATTTTTCGTTCTTAAGCTTAAAATCCACTCATTTTGAAGAAAATTTACTTACATATTTTCTTGTTTTTATTTAGTATTTTCTTTCATGAAACTGTTGCCCAAAATTCAGTTTTAGCCAAAGGAGATTGGATAAAAATTGGGATAACTTCTTCTGGAATTCATAAATTAGATGCTAGTTTTCTTCAAAAATCAGGAATAAATTTCTCCCAAATCAATCCTCAAAATATCAAAATTTATGGCAATGGAGGAGGAATGTTGCCTCAAGCCAATGATGCTTTTCGTGCAAAAGATTTAATCGAAAATGCCATATCCGTAGAGGGAGAAGCCGATGGACGTTTTGATAATCAAGATTTTATCATATTTTACGGTCAAAGTCCACACACCATTTCTTATGATTCTCTATCAAAATCCTTCAAACACCAATTCAATATTTATTCCGATACAACTTTCTATTTCTTGACGGTTTCGGATACTAAAGGGCTAAGAATAAAAGACCAAAATTCCATTTCAGCAACGCAAGAAATTACTACTTTTAATGATTACGATTTCCATGAAATAGACCGTAAAAATATTCTTGCACAAGCACCATTTGCGGGTTCGGGTCGTGAATGGGTAGGTGAAGAATTCAGCAATAAAGATGAGCAATCTTTTATCTTTCCTTTCACAGAAATTCAACCAAATACTAACTTGAAAATTACTTCATCGTTGGCGGCTTCATCTTATAAACAAACAAAATTTATTATAAAAGCTAATGGTCAATTAGTAGATAGTACCACAATGTATGCCATTGGGCAAGATACTTATGACAGTAAAGGGTATTTCAATTTGAAAAGAAATAGTATCAATTCAAGCAATTTTATTTCTTCAAAGGAAATTACTGTTGGGTTTTTATATAAACGAGACACACTTATTGGCGGTGCGGGCTATTTGAATTATGTAACCGTAGAAGCTGTCAGAAATCTAAAGTTATATAAAAACCAAACTATTTTTCGCTCTTTGGAAAGTCTAAAATATCCTACTGCAAAATTCATTTTAAATGAATCTTCAACAAGTCTAAAAATATGGGATATTTCCAACCCACAAATTCCTCAAAATCAACTTTATATATCCCAAAACCAAAAGCTCAATTTTGGTGCAAGTACATCAACGTTAAAGGAATTTATCGTTTTTAATAATACAAATTTTTTTGAACCCATTTCCGTTCAAAAAATAAATAATCAAAATCTGCATAATCTTGAAGTTCCTGATTTAGTGATAGTTACTTCCGAAATTCTACGAAAACAAGCCAATCGTTTGGCAGATTTCAGAAGACAAAATGATAAGTTGACGGTGCAAGTGGTTTCTACGGAAGAGGTTTACAATGAGTTCTCTTCGGGGAAACAAGACATAACAGCAATTCGGGATTTTGTAAAGTTTTTATATGACCGTAATCCTTTGAAAATGAAGTATTTATTGCTTTTTGGAGATGCTTGTTACGATTATAAAAAACGAATAAATGTAGTTAGTGATGAAACTAAAAATATTTATATTCCAACTTATGAAAGCAGAGAATCATTACATCCAATTTATAGTTATAATTCAGATGATTATTTTGGTTTCTTGGAAAATAATGAAGGTGAATGGATAGAAAATTCAGATGGAAATCACACCCTTGAAATTGGGATAGGTCGTTTGCCCGTAAAGAACTTTCAAGAGGCAAAAGATGTGGTTGATAAACTAATTTATTACAGCTCCAGCAGAAATACATTGGGCGATTGGCGAAGTAAAATTGTTTTCGTTGCCGACAATGGAGATGGTAATATTCATCAACAGGATGCCGATACTTTTGCTAAACAAATTAATATAAAAAATCCTAGTTATCGAATTGATAAAATTTACGTTGATGCTTTTCCATTAGTGGTATCGACAGGCATACAACGTTCGCCAGAAGCAAAGAAAAACTTAATTCAGACTTTGCAACAAGGGGTTTTGATAATGAACTATAATGGGCATGGTTCAGAGGAAGGTTTGACGGATGAACAAATTTTAAGAGTGGGAGATATTCAAGGGTTTACAAATTACAATACAATGCCTTTAATGCTCACCGCCACTTGCCAATTTGGACGTTTCGATTATCCAAATAAAGTATCAGGGGCAGAAGATGCTATACTCAATCCCAAAGGAGGAGCAATTGCCTTATTAACCACAACCAGACCTGTTTATCAAAATACAAATTTTGTTATAAATCAAGCATTTTATCAATCAGTTTTCAAGCCTATAAAGGGGAAAATGCCACGATTGGGTGACGTAATGATTTATACCAAAAATAATAGTTTACAAGGTGTAATCAATCGTAATTTTTCATTATTAGGTGACCCTTCAATGCAATTATTATACCCTGAAAATGAAATATTTATTACAAAAATTAATAGTAAATCTATTATAAAATCAGATACTTTAAAAGCATTAAGTAAAGTTATTATTGAAGGCGAAATTCAGAAATTTGGCACACAAATTAAAGCAAATAATTTCAACGGAATTGCTCAAATTACAGTTTACGATAAGGTAAAAAAATTACAAACATTAGGTCAACAAGGGGATAAATTCGCTTATCAACAATACCAAAATATTTTGTTTAAAGGGCCAGTAAAAGTGCAAAATGGATTTTTTTTCAGTACGTTTATGGTCCCCAAAGATATTAATTATCAGTATGGCGAAGGGAAAATATTTGTCTATGCTCAAACAACGGATGCAACCTCTGATAGTTTTGGGTCGTTTAAGCCGATAGTGGGTGGAGCAAATAACGAAGATTTAACCGATAATCTACCCCCGAAAATCAATCTGTTTCTTGATGATGAAACTTTCATTGATGATGGAGAGACGAATGACAATCCGCTTTTTATCGCAAAACTATCAGATGAAAATGGTATAAATATGGCAACGGAGGGATTAGGTCACGAAATGATATTAACCCTTGATGACACTACAAAAATCTCTGTAAATCAATACTTTATCAATAAATTAGATAATTACAAAAATGGAGAAATTAGGTATAATTTAAAAAATCTATCTGAAGGGCAACATCAATTAAGATTAAAAGTTTGGGATAATTATAATAATTCAACCGAATCTTCGTTAAAATTTATGGTAAAAATAAAACAATTTACCACTTTAACCAACGTATTCTGTTATCCTAATCCTTCCAACCAAACAACCACTTTTAGTTTTGAACATGAACGAGTTGGTGATGACTTAAATATTATCATCGAAATTTTTGATAGTTATGGGCATTTAGTAAAGCAGTTTAACGAAAATGTGTACAAAATTAGTAACCCTTACAACAAAATTTCATGGAATATTTCTGAAGATTCCATGCCAATTGTTACTGGTAATTACTTTTATCGTATTTTTGCGAAATCACTATCATCTGCTTATCAAGCAATAGGAATTGGTAAGATGATGTCTGTTAAATAATTTCACGAAGTTAATTTATAGGAAGTTTTGTTTAAAACTGGTTTATTCATTACTTTTGAGAGTACAAAACAGATTTCTGTTATTAATATTTCACAATGCGTTATTAAGCCTCGTTCCGAGAAACTTTAACCTTAAAGACAATGATTAAAAATATTACTAACGCTCTTAGAGCGTCTTTGATGCTTGGATTGACGATGTCAGCTGCGAATATATTCGCTCAGACAACTGTACCTCTACTTCCAGCCGACCGACGTATCCCTACGCCTGCAATTCCATCGTTGATTATCACGCCTGATGCACGTTCAGCGGCTATGGGGGATGCTGGTGTGGCACTTTCTGCTACTGATGGTGATGCAAATTCAATTTTTTGGAATCCAGGTAAAATGCCATTCTCTAATAAAGATATGGGTGTTTCATTATCATATACGCCTTGGTTACGCCAATTAGTAAATGATATGGCCTTATTAAATGCTAGTTTTTACAAGAAAATTAAAAATAATCAAGTAGTTGGTGCTTCTATTCATTATTTTGACCAAGGGCTTTTCCAGGCTACTGACAATAACGGACAGACATTAGGAAATTACAATTCAAAAGAATATGCTATTACTGTTTCCTACTCACGTAAATTATCTGATAAATTAGGTTTGGGGGTAAACATAAAATATATCAATTCATCATTGTTTACTGGTATTGTTAACGGACTTCAAATACAACCAGCATCAACGGTTGCGGCTGATATTGGTTTATTTCATACTTCAAAAAGTGATAAAAAATGGAATTATAACTGGGGTTTGATGATTCAAAATATCACAGGAAGAGTTTCTTATGGTGGTTCACAATCTAGCTTCGTTCCAACAAATCTTAAAGTAGGTTTTGCGGCAACAAATATGATTGATGCACACAACAAGTTTACCTTAACCTTAGATGCTAATAAATTAATGGTGCCAACACCAACGCTAAATGCCAATGGTAGTCCTTTTCAACCAACTACAGCCATTAGTGGAATATTAGGTTCATTTGGTGATGCTCCAAATGGTATTAGTGAAGAGTTGAAAGAGATAAATCTTTCATTAGGTGGTGAATATGTTTATAATGATATGTTTGCGGCACGTGCTGGTTATCATTTTGAAAATGCTGATAAAGGTGGTAGAAAATACTTTACTACTGGTTTTGGTGTAAGATTAGAAAAGAAATACGGTTTAGATTTCGCTTATTTAATTCCCACTACGGGAGGAAGTCCTTTGGCTCAAACATTGAGAATTTCGCTTCATGCTAATTTCAATGCTGCTCCGAAAGTAATAGCGAACTAATATTCAGTACATATTTTTTTTAAAAATGACATTTCTCATGAAGTGTCATTTTTTGTTTAGTTCAACCACGCTGGAAATAGAATTAGTAATTCGAATTGTAGCAAATAAAATTAAAAAATGTTAGACAGAACCATAAGCCCTGCTTTTCAGACAATTGCAGCAATAAATATTCCTCCCGTACAAATAATTACGTTAGCTAATGGTATTCCTTTGTATGTGGTAAATGTGGGTGAACAACCTGTCATAAAAATTGAATTCAGTTTTGAGGCAGGTAGTTGGCAAGAACCTCAAAATGGTGTTTCCTCATTTACTTCAAAAATGATTTCGGAAGGAACAAGAAAATATTCATCTTCTGAAATTAGCGAATATTTCGATAAATTTGGTTCATTCATTGAATCAGGACAAGGTTTGGATCGTGCTAATTTTGTGGTTTACGGATTAAAAAAACACCTTCCGTTTTTATTACCAATGGTTCAAGAATTATTAAATGATGCTATTTTCCCAGAAAAAGAATTAGATACTTTTAAGAATATTCAGATACAAACGCTCCAAGTCAATTCTGAGAAAACTGCTTTTATTGCTAATAAGACCTTTAGAAAAAAAGTTTTTGGCGATATTCATCCTTATGGTAATTCAATGACTGAGGAAGCCATTGAAAACATTAATCAAGAAGTTCTTATCGATTTTTATCGGAATTATTGGCAAGGAAAACCATGTCGTATTTATCTTTCGGGTAATGTAGGAGAAGCAGAAATTAAACAGATTGAGCAATATTTTGGCTGTAATACAATCAGCCCATCTGCATCTAATAAAATATTTACAGCTACAGAGCTTCCAAAAGGGGAAAATATTTTGATTGAAAAACAAGGAGCAATGCAATCGTCAATCCGAATGGGTAAACAATTAATGACTCGTAAGCATCCAGATTTTTTCACGATGCTATTATTAAATGAAGTTTTAGGAGGATATTTTGGTTCAAGATTAATGAAAAATATTCGAGAAGAAAAAGGCTTGACTTATGGGATTTCTTCTAATTTAGCTCTTTTTGGACAAGCAGGATATTTTGTGATTGGAACGGACGTAAAACGTGAATTTACTCAACAGACCATTGATGAAATTTACAAAGAAATCAAAATCTTACAAACAGAATTAATTACTGGAGAGGAGTTAGAAGTAGTAAAAAATTATATGGTGGGTTCATTTGCTGGTTCATTAAATACCCCATTTGATATTACAGACCGTTATAAAGTAATCTTTTCAGAAAACCTTCCCTTAGATTTTTATAAAAATTATATCCCAAAAATTCAACGAATTTCGGATGTAATGTTATTGGAAGCCGCCAATGAATATTTAGAAGTTAATTCGCTATTTGAGATTGTTGTTGGGGGGAAGTAATTATATTATAAAAAACTAAAAAACTTTTCAAACATACTTGCCTAAAACTCAAAGATTTACTACCTTTGCAGTCCTGTTTAGGAAATAGTAAATCGTTATTGGTTGTGATTATTAGTAAAACTTATAATCAAATGATTACAATGATGATTACTTCATTTACGTCACAACGATTAACGCATAATTTTATAAAGCAATGGCTAAGAAAGGCAATAGAATCCAAGTTATCTTGGAATGTACTGAGCAAAAAACATCAGGAGTTCCAGGAATGTCTCGTTACATCACTAAGAAGAATCGTAAGAATACTACGGCTCGTTTAGAATTAAAGAAATACAATCCTTTCATGAAGAAAGTAACTGTACATAAAGAAATTAAATAATTCACTAAGAAGTTTTGGGTTATAAGCTATAAATTATGAGTTATTAGACTCATTTTCAATGGTTTCTATTTATTACTTCATAAATTATACTAAAGAAATGGCGAAGAAAGTAGTTGCAACTCTGAAAAAAGAAGGTGGTGTAAAATACGCTAAGATTATTAAGGCAGTTAAAAGTCCTTTAACTGGTGCTTATACATTTAAAGAAGAAATCATACTTCAAGATGATGTTATGTCTGCATTGAAAGGTTAATTCCTATGATTCTAAAACAAAAATCCTCTTCCCTTATCGGTTAGAGGATTTTTGTTTTATGGCTATTCGACCATTAGTAACTTTTAAGGTTTCATCTAATAATTAGTTAATTACACCCACAAAAAAGCCCCAAGAAATATTCTTGAGGCTTTCGGTATTCTCCATAAGCTATTTATTTTTCTATATTCATTCTTTTTATATAATTAATCTCTACCAAATATATACGATTAAACCTAATTTCTTGGATTTGTAGTAGAGACGTAAAAAAAATAGTAAAGGTTGTGTGAATGGGGTAAAAAATAAAAATCCTCTCCATTTTCACGAAGAGGATTTTTATTTTTTACCCTAGAAATTATTTTTTCCTAGGTTTATCAGGAATGATACGAATATCAGTAGGATTTTTAGGGTCAATATAGAATTTATATTTCGCCACTTGACCAGTTGGTTTACAATCACCTGCATTCAAACGTTGAACTTCATATTCATATATAGAAGGATTTTTAGGTAATGGAAGGTCTGAAGGCCATTTAATCTTTGGATTAGTTGCCACATTTTCGTAATTAATCGTTGTGCTATAAGTTGTTACACCAGCAGCAGATTTCTTACGTCTTGGTACTAAACGTTTTTTGGGTTTAGCAACAACCACTGCGTCAGCAGGTTTTGCATAAGTAGCTTTACGGCGTGGTCTATAACCTTCTGTACCTCCAAAATATCTTGTTGCACTTGAACCTCCAAATATTTTGAAAATATATTGATCTTCAACTGGTTTTGTAGGAACAATATTTTGTGGAACTGGTTTTGATTTATAACCAAAACTTGCTGCAATTGCTTCTGACAAACATTTTCCTTCTACGCTCGATTGAACTGTGTAGTAATAAAAGCTACAATCATCACCATTTACTAATGCAACGTTAGCTGGTAAGTTCAAGTTTGTATTCTTAGTGGTTTGTTGATAGATTGGGGTTCCTGAACCATCAGCTTTGTACAATTTGTAAATATATTCTTCGTTTTCTGGCGTTGCAGAAGTACTTTTCCAACGAAATGAAGGAATGGTTGTCGAACCATTATCATACATCATTCCATTTTCTCCTTGCAACGTTGGAATTGCACAAATTACTGGTGCAGGAGGAGGTGGTAATAATGAATAAATCGTATTTCCAATTTTCTCTCCGAATGTATGAGAAAGAGCTAATCCAAAGTTAATACCACCATGTGTACGAGTATATTCTCTGGTCAATACTCGAGTTGAAGTAGGCGTAACATCTCCACCAGTTACTGTGTATGGTGTTGAAGTTATGAATCCTTGTGCATTTAAGCCAACTGCCCATTTTTTAGTGATATTATAAAGAAAATCAACACTCAAAAAACCACCTAATTGGTTTTTTGAAGCAGAAGGTGATGTACGGAATACCAACTGATCAGCTCCTAAAGCACCTGCCGTTACGGCTCCAAATCTTGCAGCAGAACTGTTGAATAAACCACCTTTTAAATCAATATCTATATTAAATTTCTTACCGATGGGTAGGGCTACTGCCGGTCCAATTAATAAATAGAAATCTTCGTAGTTACCTTGCGTATCATATTTCAAAGCACTTGGACTAATTCCTAACATTTTTGCATTTTTAGAAATTTGACCATCAACTCCTTTATAGTCATCACTAACATTAAAGTTTTGATAACCTCCCATTAATCCTAAACCAATTTTACCCCAAAAGTGATTCACTGATAAAGAGTTATAACCTCCTGGCGTTAAAAATAATGTTTTGTCTTCACCATCCCTACAAATGGGAATGGCAATACCTATTCGATCAGTAATCTTCCAATATTGTTTTGCCTTAGTTGAACGTAAAACATTACTGTTCTTGTAAAAAGCGGAGTCAAGATAATAACCATCAGCAACTGTTTTTACTACTTGCCCATTAGAATAGGTCGTTGTAGTAATACCGTTATCCGTTAGAGAGCTAACAACGGTAGGTTTAGTCAAGTCTTGAGCCGATGCTATATGACCTACAGCAAGGCAGGTTAATAGCCCCATAAAGAGTCTTTTTGAAAGACTGTTTCCTGAAAAAATCTGTTTCATATTTGCTTAATTTTAATAAAAATGATAGGGTTTTGTGACAGAATTATTTAGTAGTCAAACAATTTGAGTAGATAAAAGCAATAATTTTTCTAAAAAATAAGAAGTTATTTATTAGAAATCCTGTTTTTTTTTATAAAAAATATGATATATGCATATTTTTTATATTATTCCACCCGATTAATCTTAATTTTGCAACACTTTAACAATTAAAAGCTACTTTGACATTCAGAAATATGAGATAAGCTAAGGAATAGCTAAATATCGAACACTCAAAGATACTACTTATAACTAAAAACCTACATCTATAAATAAATAAATTAGTTAAAACTTAATTATTTGTAAATTATGTCCGTACATACTGAGGTTAAAAGAATTACAACCCATATTTTGCAAGAAATGAAAAACCGAGGCGAAAAAATTTCTTGTCTCACAGCTTATGACTATTCGATGGCTCGAATTGTTGATGCGGCTGGGGTAGATTTGATTCTTGTCGGTGATTCTGCTTCCAACGTGATGGCTGGTCACGAAACAACATTGCCAATTACCCTTGACCAAATGATTTATCATGCTACTTCGGTTGTGAAAGGAGTTAAACGAGCTTTGGTAGTGGTAGACATTCCTTTTGGGTCGTATCAAGGAAATTCTTCAGAGGCGTTGAGATCTGCTATCAGAATTATGAAAGAATCGGGCGGTCATGCCGTGAAGATGGAAGGTGGTTCTGAAATTAAAGATTCTATCTCTCGGGTGCTGAGTGCAGGGATTCCTGTGATGGGACATTTAGGACTTACCCCCCAATCTATTTATAAATTCGGAACTTATGCTGTAAGGGCAAAAGAAGATGTTGAGGCTAATAAGTTAATGGAGGATGCCAAATTATTAGAAGAAATAGGTGTATTTGGAATTGTATTAGAAAAAATTCCTTCTGAACTTACTAAAAAAGTTTCTCAAAGTCTTCAAATTCCAACAGTTGGTATTGGGGCTGGTCCAGATGCGGATGGGCAAATCTTAGTTGTCCACGATATGTTAGGAATTAACAAAGAGTTTAAACCGAGATTTTTGAGAAGATATGCCGATTTAGACGGTATCATGAACGAGGCAATCTCACAATATGTTAAAGACGTGAAATCAGTTGATTTCCCGAATGAAAAAGAAAGCTATTAAATGAAAGATTTCCATGTAGTATATGAAGACAACCATATAATTGTTGTCAATAAAAGAGCGGGCATTCTGGTTCAAGGAGATTCTACGGGAGACCGTACATTGACGGATGCTGTAAAGGATTATATTAAAAAGGAATATAACAAACCTGGTGATGTTTTTCTTCATCCCGTTCATCGTTTAGATAGACCCGTGAGTGGTTTGGTGATTTTTGCGAGAACTTCAAAAGGTTTGGAAAGAATGATGGAGCTTTTCCGTAAAAGAGAAGTTCAAAAAACGTATTGGGCTATCGTAAAACGTAAGCCAAAAGAGCCTAAAGGGAAATTAACGCATTGGTTAACCAAGGATGAATCAAAAAATGTGACGACTGCCCACGACGAAGAAGTGAAGGGTGCTCAGAAAGCAGAGTTGAATTATAAGGTTTTGGGGGAAGTCAATAAGCACTACTTATTAGAAGTTGAGCCCTTGACTGGCAGACCACATCAAATTCGTGTTCAGCTTGCCACTATGGGTTGTATAATCCGTGGCGATTTGAAGTACGGTTATGATAAGCCAAATGCAGATGCCAGTATAAATCTTCATGCAAGACGACTTTATTTTATTCATCCTGTAAAGAAAGAACCGATAATCTGTAAAGCGGCCGTACCACCTAATGCATTTTGGGAAGAGTTCTTAGAACTTGATCCTGATGATTTCAAGCAAAAAAATCTTGATTATCTTCATGAATAAGAGGCAACATAATGTCATTTCTTATTTGACCAACTAATCCTAAAAAAGCGTGCTTAATTCCTCGTAACGCTCCTGAAGCAATGCTCAAAGGAAGGATTAAGGGGAAAAAAATTAGCCATTGAAGAACCATGAATTGATTTAATTTTCTCATACTGATTTCGATAGCGGTCAAAACCGTCTGTTAGTTTTAAGAGATTGTGGTATAATTTCACTTTCAATTAGTCAAAAACAAATGTTGCGCCGAAGTGGTTGAATATTTTATGGGTTTGTACTGTAAAAATAAAAATAATTCTTTAAATATCAATATTAACATGAAAAAAAATGTTTTTTATTAAAGATTATGAAATGAACTTGAGAAAGTTAAATATATCATATACTGATAGGGTTATTGTACAAATCATTAATATAAAATAGACGAAGCTTATTTTTTATTCTAAATAAGGGTTTGAAAAATCGAGAATTGTCATTCAAATAGAGAGCTACGACTGTATATAGTTGTGGCTCTCTATTTAAATGATAATTTTACTTATTTCTTTAAGTAAGGCGTAAAAGCATATTTTGTCTTTACAGAGATAACCTCCGCAATTTTTGCAAAAACTAATTTCGGTACGTCAATTTTATAATCAACTAATTTTATATCAAAGTTACAAACCAAATTAATTTTCTGATTTTCTATGGTTAATTTTCCCTTCAAATCCCGAGTTTGAGTTACTCCATGAAGGGTCAGTTGTCCTTTGGCGGTTACATCATAAGTTCCATTTTTGAGATAATCAATTACTTCTATAATTTTACCTTTGAAAGTACCCGTTGGAAATTTCTCTGATTCCATGTAATTCTCATTGAAATGTTCTTGCATCAATTTATTGGGAAAATTAAAGGCAGTCATTTTCATACTTACTGCCATTTCATTGGTAGCTGTATTGAGGATTGCTCCGACGGATTTATTAATTGCTGAAATGTTTTCAACGGGCGTTTCTGAGAAAAAATTTATTTCACCGTTTTGAGTAGCGTAGAGCTGTCCAAACGAGTTGATTGATATTAAAAAACCGAATATTATTAGGTTAAGTTTAATCGTATTTTTCATGTCAGTCTTATTTTCTCTTTTAAGCGTGGATATTTGAACCACTAAAAACTATTCCCTTCTTTTTTATTTATGTAATTCCTTGGCTTTTTTATTCAAACTGAAACTCCTTGCAATATTGAAGCCGTAAAAAATTCCGCCATCACTCCATTGTTTAGTGGTTTGGGCGATGAATTGACGTTCAATCATCCCTCTTGAATTGGTGAAATGTAGTTGGAAAACGTGACCGCCCGTTTCAATATCAAAGCCAACCGCTAAAGAATTATAGTAATTACTGGAAGCTGGACGATTGAAATCTGCGTAGTAATATTCCCCAGTTATACTCAATCTTTTAGTCAATTTTACTCTTCCACCAACGCCCAAAGCTATCATATTATTTGGTGTATCACTTGTTTCAGATTTGTTGAAATGAAGGAATGTGGGCATTAATTGCAGGGATATTCTTTCACTAAATTTTCTTGCTATTAAAACTTGCCCTGTGTAAGTCATTCTTTCTAAATTATCATTGTATTTCATCACCGTACCAGATTCTAAAACCGAACCCGTTGCAACAGTACTTATGGCATTACTTCCGTATAAAGTCATGGTTACTGGCATTGTGTTCGACTGACGTAGCAATTTATATTTTGCATAAAAATCATACATTTTCTCTTGCGAACTTCTGCCGATTCCCACGGTAAGTTGGCTACTAATTCCGTATTCAAGACCCAAACGGATTCTGGCTTCGTCTAATCCGAAAAAATTTTCAATAAATCCAGTATTTAAGGCTCCGAAACGGTGAGAAATCCAGAAATTTAATTGGTTTTTACCGACTGTTTCAATGGTTTGACCGTTTATTAGTCTTGTACTCTTAAAAGTTGCTGACACATATTCAGTTTGATTTTTGGTTTCATTATCCAGCATTTTCATCAAATCATCTTGTGCAAAAATGGCAGTAGATAACGAACATAAAACTATAATGAGAAGTTTTTTCATAATCACGTTTAATTAATTTGTAATGTGTGTTAGCTTTTTCACAGAAACCTTTTACAAAAGAAGATTCCTGTGAATACTTTATAAAGTTACCGTCAAAACATTTCCTGCCTGAGAAACTTTGTACGTTTTCAAAGGACTTGGCGCAACAGAGAGATTTTTACCTGTATTATCGTAGGTAGCTCCATGAACAGTGCAAGCAAATTTATTAGTTGAATAAATGATATTTTTGTTGCCTTGGTGCGTGCATACAAGCGTTACAGCTACATATCCATTATCGCTGGTATTGGCAACAACGATGTTGTTTGTGTTATCAACAAAGAACCCGCCTTTGGTTAATAACTTTGTGTAAGTTGCCGTACCCATGTCAAAAGTTACGGTTTTACCTGTCGAGGCGGCGGGAGCAGTATTTTCTTCATTTTTACAAGACGACATCGTTACGCCACAATAAACAGCCATTAGACTTGCTCCTGATAATCCCATTTTTTTAAGGAATTCGAAGCGATTAAATTTTTCTGCTTGATTTTCTGTGTTCATTCTGATTGAAGGATTTAGTATGATAAGAATTTGATTATATATACTTGATTTTTAATGAAAGGTTGCGTGGATTTAGAAAGAAAACATTGAAAAGAAGTTAATGTTCTGAATTTTAAAGGTTTATAAATAATTCTTTTGTAAAGAATTTTGATGTCTACTTTCGATATTTAAACGAATCAGAAAAGAGGTTAGTATGTTAGAAGATTATCGCTGATATAAACCAAAAAGAGCGTCAAGGAAATCTCTTGACGCTCTTTTAAAATTTTAATAAAATTAATATCCAGGGTTCTGGGTTAAGGTTGCTTTTCCATCTTTTTGGCTATTTAAAATCTCATCATTTGGCAATGGGAAATAGCTATTTTTGGAAGTAAACGTTTTTCCAACTAAATATCCTCGTTTATTATAAGCTCTGCCTGACAAATCTTTGCCATCAATTGATTCTTCTTTGACGTATTTATTCAAGTATTTTTCGGCAATTCCCCAACGTACTAAATCGAAGAAACGATGTCCTTCCATCGCAAACTCTAAACGGTTTTCCATGCGAATAGCATTGCGGGCATAATTTAATCCTTTAGCAGTAAATGTGCCTGTTGGATAAGGATTAACGACATAATTTACCGTTGCATCTTGAACAGAACCATTTTTGGCTCGACTACGAATCTGATTAATATAACCCTCAGCAGCTTGTAAATTACCTAATTCAGCTTCACATTCTGCTAACCAGAGAATTACAGACGATAATTTCAATAAACGATAATTGTTGTTAGTATTTCTCTTGGAAGTTGAATGGGTTGAGCTACCTTCATCTGCTAAGTAATACATCCATTTTTTCCCTACATAAGGTCCTGAATAATTTTGATTTCTTATCCAATTATAGCCCGGCATTGGTCCCCAATCTAAGAAATTTACGCCTCTACGCCCAACTGTCCAATCTAAACGTGGATCAACGGGAACGGTTTTCATAAGCGTAAATGCTTGGTCTGACTTCAAACCTTGGTCGTTTGGCAAATCCACTTGATTATAAGTATCAGCCGTTCCATCTTCAGAGCTTCCAATTAAAGGCAAACCATCAGTATCCGTTTTAAATGAATTTACCAGATTTTGCGAAGGTAAATAAAATCCACAACAGCCTCTACCTGGAGCATTTGCAGAGTACGGATAATTCAAGTTATCACCTGCATTTCCATTATTTCCATTTGTACCGTCGTTTACAGAAAATTCTACTTCAAAAATTGATTCTGAATTATTATTCGAAATGTTTCTGTAGTTTTCGTGGTAATTCGATACCAATTTTTTACCCGAATTTTTATAAACATCTTCTAACAAAGCCTTGGCTGCTGCATATTTCTTTTGGAAGATAAGCGTTTTTGCTAAATACGTTTTTGCCGCCCATTGGGATGCTCTTCCTTTCTGAGATTGCACGGCTGGAAGGTTAGCAGCGGCGAAGGTAAAATCTGCCTCAATATTCGCCCAGATGTCTTTATCATTCGGAATTTTTGTTGAATTTGGGTCAGCCGCTACGTAGGTTTTCTCATCAATATAAGGTACCATATTCCACATTTTCTTGGCTTCAAAATGGAAATGTCCTCTCAAAAACCTTGCCTCAGCCACAACTTGAATTTTTTCGGCATCGGTCATATCCTTTACATCAGGATTTTGAGATAATAGAATTGCTTCGTTTGCACGAGCTACACCATCGTAGGAATGTTGCCATTTGCCCAAAAAATAAGTATTATCCGATAACCAATTATATTGCTCAATGTACTCTTGTTCTGGTTGGTCTCCGATATCGGTTCCTTTCACGGCATCACCACTGGTAATTCCTCCAAAAACGTAGTTTGAAATGGTTGATTGACGACCAGTATTACCCGCTCCAACACCATCCATTAATGAATATGCACCAATTAGGAGGGCATTTACGCCATTTTTATTGCTCAACGAAGTCAACGATGCAGCACCCTGCGGCTGTATGTCGAAAAATGATTCGGAACAAGAAAATGTTATTCCGATGAGTGCTATGATAAATAGTTTTTTCATTTTATTAAATGTTATATTGATGAGTTAAAAACCTAATCTAAGACCTACATTATAAGATTTTGCTACTGGGAAAGCTCCTTCGTCTATACCCATGTGAATATCCTGATTGTCAGCTCCAGATGATCTCAAATTAATGTCTGGGTCTAAGCCTTTATACTTCGTAAAAGTGAAAAGATTTTGTCCCTGAATATAAATTTGAGCCGAGCTTAACTTGATTCTTGACAAAATTGACTTGGGAATTGTATAAGTTAATTGAATGTTTTTGATTCGAGTGTAAGAGCCATCTTCCACAAAATAACTTGAAATTTGCTGACTCGTTCCGTCCTGTGAATTCAAACGTGGTAATAGTGCATCGTCTCCTTGTTTCTTCCAAGAATTATACAACATATCTTTTGAACGGTTGCCTTGAAATGTATTAAAATCTGTCCAATATTTCAAATAATTGAAAATCTGATTTCCCTGTGAACCTTGAATAAATACGGCTAAATCAAAGGCTTTATAGCCAAGATTGATATTGAATCCGTAAGTAAAATCAGGATGAGGACTACCGATAATTGTTTTATCAGCGGCGGTTATTACACCATCGCCATTGACATCTCTGAATTTAAAAACCCCTGCACGTGTGTAGTTACCAAATTTCGGAGCGGTCGCCGCTTCTGCATCATCTTTAATTACACCATCAACAATGTATCCGTAAAAACTCCCAATCGGTAAACCCGCCTTAGTAACTGAGATAGCTGGAAGACGAGTTGAGAAACCAAAAATGGTTGCGTTAGGGTCGTTATTCAGTTTAATAACTCTATTTTTATAGGTACTAAACATACCTCCGATAGTGTATCTAAAATCGCCAATTTTATCTCTAAAAGTAATGTTCAAATCAAGCCCTTTGTTATTTACTTCTCCGATATTTACGTAAGGAATTGAACCCGTTCCCGCAGTTCTTGGAATTGGTACTTGCGTGAGCATATCCGAAGTTGTGCGGTCGTAAACGTCAAAAATAACTTCTAATTTACTTTTCAACATCGTTAAATCAAGACCAATATTGGTTGACGTATTGGTTTCCCATCTTCCATTTGCATTTCCAAATTGCGTCAAGTCAAAACCGTTCACAATTGAATTTCCCGAACCTGTAATATCATAAGCATTATTGAGTGGGTCTGGTGAATACAAAGTATAGGCATTATAAACGTTTGGAATTAACTGATTCCCCGTTTTACCCCAACCAATTCTAAGTTTCATGTCTTCAACAAACGTTAATTTCTTCATGAATTCTAATTCCGTCATTCTGAAACCGAGTGAAAAGGCAGGGAAAACACCAATGCCATTAACTCTCGAAGAGCGGTCACGTCTCAAAGTAAAATCAGCCAAAAGGAAGTCTTTAAAAGAGTAATTCACTTTCCCGAATTGCGAGAACAAAGCACTAATTGTAGGTCCAGCTCCTGCATTTGATAAACCTGCTGCCGCCCCAAGATTTAAGAAACGATAAGTTAAATCATCAAAAGCGAAGTTACTTCTTGCTGCATTGAAGCCAAAAGAATAGGTATAAACAGATTCTGTACCAACCAAGAAGTTGAAACTATGGTCGCCAATTTTTTTGCCATAATTTAAGGTATTATACCACGTAATAGCTTTATCGTAGCTATTAGACACCGTTAAACTATTAGAATTTCGGGGTTCAGCCGCTTCAATATCACGGTTGAAGTATGCTGAAAGATTATAGTTATTATATTCTATTCCAAGGCTTGTTCTGAATTTTAAGTCAGGAATAATTGCCAATTCAGCGAAGACATTTCCAAAAATATGTGTTCCATAAGTTACATTATCTTTTTCACGCCATTGTCTTGCTAAAGGATTTGGGGCATTGCCAAGGTTTGAACCTCTACTTCCCGCAAAACCATTTAAATTAGACGTATTTGTACCACCTAAACCAGAAGGACCACCCGTAATATCAAAAACAGGAATAATTGGCTGGATTCTGATAGCAAACATAATGGGGTTACTTTCATTATTATTTCCATTGGGAACACCAATTCTTTCATCATAAGAAACTGTAAAATTTTCCCCAAAAGTCAATTTGCCTTTTGTAAATTCAGTATTGGCACGAACTGAATAACGCTTGTAGCCAGTATATCTCAAGATACCTTCTTGATTAAAGTAACTTCCTGAAATGGCATATTTTCCTGTCTTTGTGCCACCAGTTGCTCCTAATTGAAAGTTTGAGATTTTGGCAGGACCGAAAATTTCGTTTTGCCAGTTAGTTCCTTCTTTGTTCGATTTGGTGATATTGAAGGCTGTTACTCCCAATTTTGGGTCAGTAATATCGTTTGTATAAGTATAATTGGCAGGAAGTGAGCCATAAACATTGGGATAAATATAATCCGAAACTGTTTGCTCACCCGTCGGAGAAAATCTGTATTGTGCTGAAGGAGATGTACCTGGCGTTTTGCCCGCTCCAATTTCAGATTCATAATAAAACTGTCCTAATTCTTTGGTATTCAACAAATCTAAAGTTTTTCCTACTTGTTGCGTTCCTGTGTAAGCATCAAAAGTGATTTTTGCTTCGCCAGTTCCGCCTCTTTTTGTGGTAATAATCACGACACCGTTAGCTGCTCTTGCTCCGTAAATTGAAGCAGCAGAAGCATCTTTCAAAACCTGCATTGATTCAATATCATTGGGATTTATTTGATTGAGCGTTCCCTGCGTAGGCACGCCATCAATCACATATAAGGGGCTGTTGTTGTTGATTGACCCAAAACCACGAATACGAACCATTGTTCCGCCACCCGGCGAATTGTCGTTTCCAACCGTAACTCCAGCAGCACGTCCTTGTAACATTTGTGTTACACTGGCAGCTGGCAAAGCCATAAGTTCTTTTGCATTCACAACCGTCACCGCACCTGTGATGTCTTTCTTGCGTTGCGTGCCGTAGCCAGTAACCACCACCTCGGAAAGCGACTTAGCATCGGGAGCTAATAATACGTTAATAATTGATTGACTTCCTACTGAGACCTCTTTAGGAGAATACCCTACCGAAGAGAAAACCAATACTGCATCATTTTGCACTTCCAAAGTATAAGAGCCTTCTGTATTAGCAGTTACTCCTCTATTTGTACCTTTTACTTGAACTGTTGCTCCTGGGATGGATGAATTATTTTCACCATCAGTAATTTTGCCCGTGACTTTTTTCTGTGAAAAAGCAGTTGCCGAAAATAGGAGGAAGAAAAATAGGAAATAACTCTTCCTAATGGGAATTGAGTAAATTTTTTTCATTTTGTGAAAGAATAAAGATTTGATTATTGATTAAAAATGTATGCTGATAAGAACAAATTAATGATTAAAATTTCATTGCAAGCGGAACAGGTAATTAAATAATTATAATAAAATTAAGAAAAAATAATACTTTAAAAGTAATACTTTAAAAGTAATTTTCAATAAACTTAATTCATTAAGCATCAAAATAAAGGATTACACCCATCATTTAATTATTTCATAACTTTGCACATTTAATTCAAAAGGGTCTTTACCTAAAGTGAACATTTCTTTTAACGTATTCAAATCAAATCCATTAGCGTTTTTTGCTCTAAAACTGCCAAATTAGCATCTCTCCACTGTTCCATTACATTCCGCAGTGAACACGATTCTTCATCAACACAAT
>JANXRS010000200.1 GCA_025356745.1 Arcicella sp. | reverse complement strand
AAGGCAATTAGCCCCAATAACGCAAAAGCCATAAGAGCAATGATATATTGTATTTTACGTTTTGTCATAAATTTGAGCTATCGGCTTTGGGCTATCAGCAATTAACTTGTAGTTTTTAAAAGTTGATAGCTGATAGCCTCATGCAACATTTCAAAATTTTTTGTATCTTTAATTCGTCAACAAAATTAACGTAAAACTTACTTCTTGTATTTTCTTTAACATCTTTTAACACAAGGTAAATATTTGATATTGAGACGTTTTATTAAGTTTGCAATCATAATAACACACAGGTACTATTTGCCAAAATTGTATTTAATCAAAAATTAATTAAACCAATGAAAAACATCATCACAACCGCTTTAATGCTGACTTTGGGAATGTCGGCAATAGCACAAAAAAGTATTTCACAGAATATCGAAGACAAAAACGGCAAAATGACTATTCACATTGAATCTTCAGAAAATGGCAAAAAAGAAGTTTTTGATAAATCTTACAATGTTGAAGGTATGAACGATGCTGAGAAAGAAAAACTCATTAGTCGGGTTACAGACTCGCTTTGGACTGTTTCGGGCAATGGCGAGCGTAAACAATTAAGAATTAAAATTGATAAATATGGAGAAGGAGCTTCTATTCATTCAGATGATGACCGCTCATTTTCGTTAAATTCTCCCCAAGGAAAAAAGAAACAAAAACTGGAGATTTATAAAGATGGGAAGAAAATTGAGAAGAATTTGGATGGCGATGGAGATGATGATTTAACCATATTCTTCAAAGATTTTGGAGATGACATGGAAAAAAAATTCAAGAATTTTGACCAGAAAAAAATGTTTAGTTCAATTGAGCCAATGATGAAGGACTTTAAAGGAAATTTCAATATTGACATGAAAGATTTTGATTTCTTGAATGAATCAAAAACAGTAAAAGCGCTCAAAATTTATCCAAATAAGCCTTTTGATAATAAGTTGAATCTCAAATTTCATGCTCCCCAAAAAGGCGATGTTAATGTAATTGTTACAGATATCAATGGGAAAGAAATTGGTTCGCAAAAATTTAAAGATTTTCAAGGAGATTTTATGGGACAGGTTGATCTGAAGAAAAATGTTAAGGGAACGATTTTCGTAACTGTTACGCAAGGGGAAGATGGAACGGCAAAAAGAGTATTGATTGAATGATATTTATTAAGGCATTATGTTATTTGAAGAAAGTAGAAAAGGCAAAAAAAGTAGGAACATGGATAGAAATATTACCATATTCCTGCTTTTTTTGTCTTTTTCACACTGTTTTTCATTTTTTTTTCATTTTTTTTTGTTACAGCCTTTGACATAATAAAAAATACAATTACCTTTGCACACTCTTTCATCAGAATACTAAACGAGAGTGTTGTGAAAAGAAAACTGGGGGTGTTCCAGAGTGGCTAAATGGGACAGACTGTAACTCTGTTAGAGTATTCTTTCGGTGGTTCGAATCCATCCGCCCCCACAGTTTCAGTGAATAATTGACGGCAAGCAATTAACAATTTTATTAGAATTGTTTTTGTAACAATGTAATTAACAGCTGATAACTAATTAGTTAAAAAGCGGGAGTAGCTCATTTGGTAGAGCGATAGCCTTCCAAGCTATAGGTGGCGAGTTCGAGCCTCGTCTCCCGCTCCAATCAGGAACTATGACACATGGTTAGTTGTTAATTTGGTTAGTAGTTATTAGTTTAGCTAAGAACTGTTAACAATTAACCATTTGTAGTTTTCAAGGCATTTGCCTTTGTAGCTCAGTGGTAGAGCACTTCCTTGGTAAGGAAGAGGTCGGCAGTCCGATTCTGCTCAAAGGCTCTGATTAATTTGAAATTTAAGTGGTCGGTTCATGAAATATATCATTTCTGGAATCCTTTCCAAACTACCTTATTTTCAACTATTCATATCGAAGTAACATTTTTTCATTCTTTTTATAAAATCAAATTAAGAACTAAATATCATGGCAAAGGAAAATTACGACCGTAGTAAACCTCACGTAAACATTGGTACAATCGGTCACGTTGACCACGGTAAAACTACATTAACAGCGGCAATTACAAAAGTATTATCAGATAAAGGTCTTGCTGAGAAAAAAGACTTCTCTTCAATTGATTCAGCCCCAGAAGAAAAAGAGCGTGGTATTACTATCAATACTGCTCACGTAGAATATTCAACATTAAGTCGCCATTATGCTCACGTTGACTGTCCTGGTCACGCCGATTACGTGAAAAACATGGTAACTGGTGCTGCCCAAATGGACGGTGCAATTATTGTGGTTGCTGCAACTGACGGACCAATGCCACAAACTCGTGAGCATATCCTTTTAGCTCGTCAAGTTGGTGTTCCTCAATTGGTTGTTTTCATGAACAAAGTCGATTTAGTTGATGATCCAGAATTGTTGGAATTAGTAGAAATGGAAATTCGTGAATTATTATCATTTTATAACTTTGACGGTGACAATATTCCAGTAATTCAAGGTTCTGCTTTGGGTGGCTTGAATGGAGATCCGAAATGGGTTGGTAAAATTGACGAGTTAATGGATGCAGTTGATAATTGGATTCCAATTCCTCCACGTGCAACTGACAAACCATTCTTGATGCCAGTAGAAGATGTATTCTCGATTACAGGTCGTGGTACAGTAGCAACTGGTCGTATCGAAACAGGTATTATCAATTCAGGAGAAACAGTAGATATCTTAGGTATGGGTGCAGAAGGCTTGAAATCAGTAGTAACTGGTGTTGAGATGTTCCGTAAAATCCTTGACCGTGGAGAAGCTGGTGATAACGTAGGTTTATTGTTACGTGGTATTGACAAAGAATCTATCCGTCGTGGTATGGTTATTTGTAAGCCAGGTTCAGTAAAACCACATACAAAATTCAAAGCAGAGGTTTATATCTTATCAAAAGAAGAAGGTGGTCGTCATACACCATTCTTTAATAAATATCGTCCACAGTTCTATTTCCGTACAACAGACGTAACAGGAGAAATCATGTTGCCAGCGGGTGTTGAAATGTGTATGCCTGGTGATAACTTAACAATTGATGTAACTTTGTTGAACAAAGTTGCAATGGACAAAGGACTTCGTTTCGCTATCCGTGAAGGTGGTAGAACAGTAGGTGCTGGTCAGGTAACTGAAATTGTTGAGTAATTTTTAAGGAAATAAAAGCTAAAAAAGCGTTTCTCTTTCGAGAAACGCTTTTTTTTCAACTAAATTTTTCAATATACATTTGAAAATATAGGATAAAGCCTTAACTTTGCACTTCATTCAATACGGGAATAGTTCAACGGTAGAATGCGGGTCTCCAACACCCTTGATCAGGGTTCGAATCCTTGTTCCCGTGCAAGTTAATTAAGTTCCAAGTTTTGGGATTTCTGATTTTAAGTATTTACATTATTTTTTTGTAAATTGGCTTAAAATTTGAATTCTAAAATTCTGGAACTTAAAAGTTTATAATCGTAGCGATAAAACAAAAACAACCATGAACAAAATTAAAAATCTTTTTGGCGATTCTTGGACAGAAGTTACAGAAAACGTAACATGGCCTAAATTTTCTGAATTACAATCGTCTTCAACGCTTGTATTGGTAGCGTCGTTGATATTTGCAATGGTCGTTGGTTTGATTGACTTTGTTTTCAAATCAGGCTTAGAATTGTTCTATCAATCATTTTAAATAGGGTTTTGGGCTTAAGTGTTAGGTATCAGTTAATAATAGACTGAATGTTAACTCTTTAAATCCTCTCTAAATGTCGTTTAATTTTATTCGACTAATTTTATTAGGATTGATTTAAAATCCGCATTCCCTATTGCACAATAATATCATGGCAGAAACAAGCTGGTACGTTCTGAGAGCAGTCTCAGGGCAAGAAAAGAAAATACGAACTTATCTGGAAAATGAAATTGCCAGACAAAACTTAGAAGAATACATTCCTCAGATTGTTATTCCGACGGAGAAAATTTTTGAATTGCGTAACGGAAAAAAAACAGTACGTGAAAAAACACTTTTTTCAGGATATATTTTTGTGGAAGCGGATATTAAGTACGGCGAAGTAGCCCATTTAATTACGTCTATGCCAGGTGTTATTGGCTTTTTAAGTTGGAATGACGGTAAAACTTCTAAGACACCCATTGCTCTTCGTCAAGGTGAGATTACTCGTATTTTGGGTAAAATGGATGATGCTGCAACCATAGAGGAAGCTTCTTCAACAAGTTTCTCGAAAGGTGAAACAATTCAAGTTATTGATGGACCATTCTCTGGTTTTGAAGGAACGGTTGAAGAGATTTTTGATGATAAGAAAAAATTGAATGTAATGGTTAAAATCTTTGGTAGAAATACGCCAGTAGAATTAAATTATTCACAAGTAGAAAAATAGGAAAATACTAAACGCTTTTCCAAGAATTCCTGATTTTAAATAGATTGTTGTAAAATACAGCTTGTTTAAAAATCAGGAATTCTTTTTGTGTATAAGTAATTTACTAAATTTCTGATGGTGGTACAGTTTTTTATTTACTAATTCGGTATGACATACTTAAAATACTTAATGAAATTATATTTAACCTTAATTATATCTTTCTTTTTTAATACCATCAATTTGTTTGCTCAAATAGACAGTTTATTACCTACTCGTCCAAGAAAAATATTTGACATTGAGAAAAATAGTTACCTACTTCCTCATGTCTGGAAATCTGGCCAATTAAAGGCTGTTATAGGCCTAACATCCACAAAATTCCCTTTGGATTTTGTGGAATCAGCCCTTAGAGTCCCTTTGATTGATTTATCTGCCACCATTGGACTACCCCAAGGCTTTGATTTGTCAGCAAATATCAATTCCATTTACATTGCCAATCAAGCAAAAATAGGTTTGCATTGGAACAAACCTTGGAAGAAATTTTCAACCAAAATTGGTTATGATATAGGTTTTATTTTTGGAGCATTAACGCAATACGGGTTTGATAATCGTACATCGGCATGGTCGCATTATCCAAATGCTTCTTTAGGATTTAAAATCAAAGATATTGCCATCACTGTAAAGTCAGATATAAATGTCATTACTTATATAAATACTACCGCAGGAGGAATTAAAGTGACTGAATTTTCGGATTTCTTTAATGGAGGTTCTGTGGGTATCTATATAGAACAACGCCTTTGGGCAAACCATGTGCTGATTGTAGGTTGTCGAGATAATTATGTAAAATATTATTACCCTGTTTGGCCTTCATTCAGTGCTTTTAATCGAAAATATCATAATATAGAATTTTCTTTAGGTTTGATTATCAAGTAGTTATAATATGAAAATTTCAATAAACATTAAGCATAAAATACTACTTTTATTACTCATTTTATTTTCAATGGGTGGTTGTAATCATTATGACCTTCCCGAAACGGTAAATATAATTTCTCCTATTACCAATGGAAAACCCTTAATCAGTAAGGCTAAAACGAAATTAGAAGGAATCTATAAGGTCATTAAAGGAAATGAAGTTTTTGGCGATACCCTGATTTTGAAGTGGAATAATCAGCATAATTTATCCATTTTTGGCGGGTCTAATGGGCTTTATGCTGTGACAAAAGGAATGCAAAAAGACTCGTCCATATACATTTATGGATACTGGCGATATGCCCTCAATAGCGAAACGGGAGGAATAAATTTACAGATAAATCCGAGTGAAGGAAGTAATGCTATTCTTTCAGAAAATCAGCCTAGAACCGCTAATTTGAGGATTATGGGTAAATATGGTTCAGGGAATAATCCCGCTACGGAAGCATTGGAAATAATATATGTGAGACCTTTTTCAGAGAAAGTTTTGAAAGATGACTTCCGAATATTAGCCCATCGCTCAGGTGGAAGAACTTCTGATTTATTGGCTATTTCTGAAAACTCCTTGGAAATGATTGGCGTTACAGAGAGTTTTGGTTCAACAGGTATTGAAATTGATGTCAGATTAACTAAGGATGGTATTCCTATTTTGTATCACGATGAAGATATTAACATTCGACTTACTAAAAAAAGCCCTTTGAATGGGCCAATCGTTAATTATTCTTTCGATGAAATATCAAGATTTATTCGTTTAGTGAATAGTGAAAAAATTCCAAAATTAGAAGATGCTTTGATGAAAGTGGTGGATAGTACAAATCTGAAAGTGGTTTGGTTAGATATGAAATCTGTCAATAATGCGATGGCGAAAGTGATTCCGATACAGCAGAGAATGATGGAACGAGCCAGACAGAAAAACAGACAATTAACCATTTATATTGGCATTCCAGAAGTGGAAGTTTTAGACTTTTTCAAAACCTATCCAAATTATCAAAACATTAAATCTTTGTGCGAATTATCAGTAGAAGATGTAAATACTATCAATGCCCAAGTGTGGGCTCCAAGATGGACTTTGGGATTATTAACACCCGAAGTTAATGCGATGCACGCCCAAAATAGAAAAGTCTTTTGCTGGACTTTAGATAATGAATCTTTTATCAAAAAATACATCGACCAAGGTAATTTTGATGGAATACTTACCAATTATCCTACTATAGTTTCTTATCATCATTACATCCGAAAATAGAATGAAAAAGCCTTTTTTTATAGTCCTAATGTGCTTTTTGGAACATTTTTGTGTTGCCCAAAATACATGGAATACCCGTGATAGTGTGGCAAGAGGTGTAAGTATTTATGTAAGTACAGGTGTAAGCCATTACATAAACACTCTTCAACTTGACCCTTCAAGAGTTGGCTTAAAACAGAATTTTAGTTGTTCATCGTTCAAATTTATGTGGGAACCAGAACACCGATTGAGTTTGGGCGTGGAAACTGGATATTATAAGGTTTATGAAGTGCAATTAGTGGAGGGGAAAGATATTAATACTGCTAGTTTGAATGTAATTCCCATATTATTTTGTGTACAAATGAGAGTTTTTAAGCGTTTTTTTGCTACTATTGGCACGGGAATTTCTATTCATCATTCTCAAGTAAATTATCTTAATAATCATGCAGAAAGCCAAACCTTAGCATTTTCTAACTTGCAATTTTCCGCAGGGTATATTCATCCAATTACTAGACAGTTGGCATTGGGTCTGAAAGGTCAATTTTTGAGTGAAAACAAGACGGAAGATGGAATTTTTTCGCTTCAGGCGGTAGCTCGGTATCAATTTAAAAGGCGTTATAAAAGAATTAAAGAATAGTTTTTCCAATAGAAAAATTTTTTTACTGAAAAAACTATAAAAATTTATAACTATCTGATTTTAAAGATAATAAAACATTTTATAAATTCTTTTAATTTCGACATTTATCCCTAATCTACCGTTTACTCACTCTTTACAATGTATAATAATTGTTTTCGTTTGTTTAATATAACCAAACACAAATATTATGACTAACACAAAGAGAAGTTTTTCGGCCATTCTTATTTCTTTAATGGCAACTGCAATGATCCAGTCATGCAGTAAAAATAATGATTCTATTACTCCAGCTCCTGCTGGGCAAGGAACAGTGGTGATGGAAATAACAGATGCTCCTTCTGATGATGCCAATATTAAAGGCACTTTTGTGACAGTAACAGAGGTTAGAATTGATGGCAAAAAATTTAGTGGATTTAGTGGTAAGAAAACTATTGAATTATCAGCATATCAAAATGGAAATGTAGCAGCTTTGGGATTAGGAAACATTCAAACAGGAACGTATGGCAATATTAGTCTTATATTGGATAATGCAACTGATCAGAATGGTAATGCACCGGGATGTTATACAATGACGACTGATAACATGAAATATAACCTGACGGGTACAGCCAGTGGTCAGACTGAAATTATAAGCAGAAAATCTTTTGAGGTAAAGGAAAAACAGCAAACAAATTTAGTGCTTGACTTTGATATTCGGAAAGCAGTTACTGATAATAATGGGAGTACTGCTGGAGGATATAGTTTTGTGAGTTCTGATGATTTGAATGCTTCTACTCGTTTATTAATAAAAACTCAAACTGGAGGTATTAAGGGCAATTGTGCTAATTATAAAGAAACTAACAGTAAATTAATTGTGTATGTTTATAGAAAAGGTGCTTATAATTCATCAGAAACTAAAGCACAAGGAAGTGGAAATGTACAATTTAAGAATGCTGTAACCAGTTGTGTAGCAGAAGCGAATGGTAACTATAATTTATCTTTCTTAGAAGAAGGTGATTACGAAGTGCGTTATGCTACTTATAAAAATAATGGTAATGGGCAATTTGCTCTACAAAGTATGTTGAACTTAAATAGTTTAATTAATATAAGTAGTGTTTCAGTGAAAGCCAATGCTTCTGTAACGCTTGATGTAACAGTTGCGGGCTTTTTACCATTGTGATTTGATTTTATCAAATAAAGCTTGGGATTCTTTTTGGTTGTTTTGATAACTAGGAAGAATCCCAAGCTTTTATATTTGCTTATTTTAAAAAACCTTTCAAAATACTAATTTCGGCCATTGGGTTGGCTTTTTCGTAAAGAATTCTATAAACGGCATCAATAATTGGCATTTCTACATCATGTATTTCATTGATTTTATGAATACTTTTCACCGCATAATATCCTTCCGCCACCATATTCATTTCAATCTGTGCTGATTTTACGGAATAGCCCCGACCAATCATATTTCCAAAAGTACGATTTCTTGAAAATTGTGAATAAGCCGTTACTAATAAATCACCTAAATAACCCGAACTGTGCAAATCTCGATTGGCTTGTGGATAAACAATATCCAAAAAACGCTTGATTTCCTGCATGGCATTTGATACCATAACTGCTTGAAAATTATCACCAAAACCAAGTCCATGCGTAATTCCGCAGGCAATGGCAATGATATTTTTGATAACTGCACAGTATTCAACACCGTATAAATCTGCTACAGGATTTGCTTGAATATATCGGCACGTCATTAAATTAGCAAAATCCTGAGCCAGTTGAATATTGGGCGACCCAATGGTCAAGTATGACTGTTTTTCTTGAGCAACTTCTTCCGCATGGCATGGGCCTGCAATAACACACATCTGAGTAAGGGGTACGCCAAAAACCTTTTCCATCCAATCTGTTACCAACATATTTTCTTCAGGAATCATGCCCTTGATTGCAGAAATAACTTTTTTACCCGCAAAATTATTACGAGTCAGATTCTTCAAAGCATCGGGAACAAAAGCAGCAGGAACCGCAAGTACCACATAATCAACTCCTTGAAGGGCATCGTACATCTTGTAATACGCTTTAACTTTGCGTGGATTCAGCGGGGCATCAGTCAGATAGGATGGATTATGATTATATTTTTTGATAAAATCTACGTCCGATTTGCGGCGTAACCACCATTTGACTCTGACGTTATTTTCAGTCAGAATCTTGATAATTGCCGTAGCCCAACTACCACCACCTAAAACTGCGATTTGGGTTGGGAGATTTTTTTTAAATGATGGAATTTCTGTCATGTTGCAAAGGTAAGGAGTTAGTGATTATTGGGCTTAAATTTCTTTAATAATAAGACTTAATTAAGCATATTTTATGGTTGATATTTTACAAATCTAACAAAAAACTCCGCAAATAAAAGACATGAAGGCTTGACAAGTGTTTAGTTAATGCAACAAAATGAATAATTTTCCTGTTAAAATAACAGAAATTAACCTTAAAAATCTTAAAAATGCAAGACATTGAACCTCATTATCGTTGGGAAAATCTATATGTTGCCTCACGAGATGAACGCTCCCCTTTCTATGAGCGACTCTATAATTTAGATTATTACGAGAACGCAATTTACGGTTATTATATTCATCCAATGTGGGATGAAATTGGTTCTGAAACGCTTTATTGTAAGATTTTATACGCAGATTATGAAAAGAAATTTGCTATTATCGAAATGTTTGGAGAATGGAACGATACTCTCCACAATGATATTATGTACTTTAAAAGAGCAGTGATTGACCATCTTGTTAATGAAGGAATTAACAAATTTATTATTTTGGGTGAAAACGTTCTGAATTTTCATGGTTCTTATGAAGATGATTATTACGCAGAATGGTTCGAGGAGGTGGAAGATGGTTGGATTGCAGCTTGTAATTTTCCAGACCATGTAGCAAGTGAATTTGCCAAATATAACCTTGATATTTACATTAATATGGGCGGAACTTTGAACATTTCCAATTGGCTAACGATGAAGCCTTTACAATTTTTTGAATTAGTTAATGGAATGATTGTTAGGCGATTGTCGTAGAAGTAGAAGTATATATAATAATGCAAAGATAAAAATTTGGATTATAGATTTGCCAATTTTTGAAGAATTGGCAAATCCATAATTCCTTTATTTCACCACTTTCATCACGCCATTCATAATACTCCAATGTCCTGGGAAAGTACACACATAAGGATAATCCCCTACTGTATCAGGTGCTTTGAAAGTTAATTTATAACTTCCTTCTGAGTTCACTAAAGGTGTTGAGGCAATGATTTGTGGGATATTTGGGATGTAACTTTTCTGAAGTGCGTCCTTTTGCGTAATCATTTTAGTAGCAGCTTTCCCAATAATTTCTAGTGATTTAGGCTTGCCAATTACTAAATTGTGTTGCATCGCATCGGGATTTTCAAAGAGTATTTCTACCGTTTTTCCAGCCGTTACCGTAAACTCCTTTTTGTCGTAACTCATAGCTTCCTTTATTGATTTTATGACGATAACAATCTTGTTTGGGTCGGTTACTTCATCTGTTTTAATTTGCCATGCTTGCATCAAACGGTTGAGTCTATTTTTGTCTTCCGAAAGTACGTTTTTATTTAAACTTACCAGAAAAGCCTTATCATTTTCATTGACCACAACTTTTCTTTTATAATTCCAACCTTCCGTAATTCCTCTTAATAAAGAGGATGCAGTTGCTTCTTCCATTTTGGGAAATTGCTTCAACATTTTTACGACTGAATCCACTGCCGAAACTGCTGAATAACCTCTCATGGCTCTTTCAAGAGCATAATTGGTCATACTTTGCGGGGATGAAAAAGTTATTTTTTGGGTAAAAGAATTATTTTTTTCGTCACTTTCAGCAATCGTATTTGCTTTGTCCATATCAACTGAAAGGGTGTATTCTCCTGCCATATCCGAAGAAAAATTAATATCACCCGTCCAAGGTCCATTGTTTGATTTTGTAATAATGATGGATTCGCCCGCAGCAATTCCCTCATTGAAAGAACGACTCACGATATCAATCTTTCTACCTTTTCCCTCAAATCGAATATCCAAAGGTACAATTTGTCCTTTCTGAAGAGCAACTCCTCCTTGGTTTTTCACTTCAATTTTTACGTTAATATTATCTCTAACCACTGGATTTTCGGGCGTAACAATAATTTTC
>JANXRS010000339.1 GCA_025356745.1 Arcicella sp. | reverse complement strand
TTTCATTTTCCAAAAAATACTCAATGCTTCTATCACTTATTTTTTTATCAAAAAAGTGTTCAGAGTAAAACAGTTCTCCGTTTGGAATAGTAATTACAAATCCATTAAGGTCTGAGTTCCATTCAGAACTGTAACCTTCTTTATTAGGAAAGTCAAACGGTAACTTTTTTTGATTTTCTGTTATATCGTTAAATAAATCCATATATTTTAATGTTTTTGCAAATTTACAAATTAGATTGGAATATTCTTTGAAACATCGTAATACGATAATTTTCGTTCCATTTTCTACTCATCACATCAAAAGCTTTTTTGTGAATTATTTCAGATACACAGTTGATGTTTTGATTGATAAAACAGTTTTGAAAACCTATAATTCTGCTTTGTGCAGTTCCATTAAAAGGGCTTACACAAATGAAAATATTTACCCCTTTTTGAGATTTCTTAATTTTGTTAGACAATGAAATGTAGTCAAAACCAACTACGTCAATTATGTTAGACATTAAATGTATCTTGATATTTCCTTCACTTGTTTTTAAGTCATTTTCTGTGATTTCGTCAAGAGGTTTATTGATATTGATGATTTTAGTTTGTTGGTTTTTGTGGTCAATAAAATAGTTCAAATGCAATATTCCACGATTTAAAGCCAAAAGTGAAGGCTCAATTAGGGTTATTTTATCAACGTGCAAATTTTTGTTATTTTGTAACATAAAGTCATACAAAACATTAGTCGCAAGTGCTTGACCACAGCCGTAATCTATAATTTCTATTTGTGAGTTGTTTTTTAGTAAATTGAATAGTGAATTATAAGACGTTTGAAGTTTTTGAAAATGGTGTCCTCCATACGAAGCCATATAATTTATAAGTGTTTGAGGTTCTTCTATAATTACCGTTCCGCTACTTAAACTGTTAAAAATTGCCGTATAATGAAGATGTGCCGTTAAACTAATGTTATATTCGTAAATTTTCCAAAAATTAGGAACTGGTTTCATTAGTGTATTTACTACATTTGAGTATGCGGATTGTTTTTCTTGTAATGCAATACGTTCGGACTTTATTTTCTCAAAAATTGCTCTTTTTGTTGCTTCTTCGCCTAATTTTCTCTGTTCTTCTTTTTGTTCTTGATTTTTATTGTGTTCGCTTGCTGAAATCCATTTTAAATTTGCAATGGTTTCTTTTGTTTGTCTTAGATTTGAATTGGCTGTTAGTGGATTTTGAGAAGTAACATCGGCGTAAGTATTGTCATTCCTTTTCAAGAAAGATTGGTTTCGTCCGTCTGCTAAAATTGATGTACTAACGACAAATACAGTTTCATATTTTTCGTCTTCTATTTTTTGAAGACGTATTTTTTCTAAAAGTTTTTCTTCGTCTATTTTTTTCTTTTCTTCTGCTTTTTGTAATCTAACAAGTTCGACACGTTTTTCTTCGTCTTGTTTTTTCTTTTGTTCAATTTTATTTAAACGTTCCCTTTCTAAACGATTTGCTTGTTCAATTCTTTTTCGTTCATCATCTTGTTGCTTAATTTTTAAAAGTCGCTCTGCTTCAATTTTTCGTTTTTCTTCGTTTGATTGGTTTACAAAAAAAATGATAGCAATTATTACAATTGCTCCGATTATTAGTCCCGCCATGTGTTAAAATTCTTTAATCAGTTATAGGTTCTGAGTTTCGTTATAGCATTACGCCCAACGTCGGGGTGTTGTTGCTGTTTCGGAATTTGAAAAACGTCAGATGAGTAACTTCCAACTATAAAATAGTATTACAAAAGATGATTCACTTCCGTCCGCTGAAATAGAAACAACACCATGTTATCGGTAGTGTTTTTGTTTCACGATTCTCAAAACTGTAAAATGGAATTATTAATAGAATTAACAAAAAGGCATAAAATTCAAATGACTGAAAAGAATATCTTAATTAGTGTTTATACTAATGCAAGCGGATTTTTATGGTCAATAATGAAAGTTGATAGCGGTACTGATTTAGGTTGGTCGGAATTTAACGGTGATTGTGAAATGTCAGGCACTTTTACTACTTATGAAAAAGCACTTGAAGATGCTTTGGATTTAGTTGCTAAATGCGATTTAAAAAAGTTTAAAAAGGATTGTCCAAACAATAAGTTTCACATGGGAAATTATGCTGGCTGGTTGTCTCAACATTACCGATAACGAGCGTATAACCGCATACGCCCCTATTTTTCAATGTTTTATTGCGTCTATATTTCTTATATCTGCACTTTTTCTGAGTGTATCAAATATTTGAAACGTCCACACTCAAAACTATACAATGTTTTCTGAAAATCCAATCTTTCTGGAATACTTTATTATACGGTAAAAATATTGGATGCTAAAAGGCTTTAAACCCGTATTTTAAAAGCAAATTTGGTGTGAAATTTTGATTTTGGGATGCAATTATTGAGTGTTTAAATAAATGCTATGAATGATAAATTTATTTGGTAAAATAGCATAAATTTAAGATTATATCAAACCCAAAATTCGTGTTATTTTAGGGTAAAAATGTAAAATTTAGGATAAGTTTAGTGGTTTTAGATTTTACAAAAAATAAAGGTTTTATAGCGGTTATATCGCTATTTCGGAGAATAGACGCAATAGAAATTGCACTTTTATAGATACTACGTTAAAAATCTAAGGTATCTAAGGGGCTTTTTATCTGGTCAAATCCCTTGGTGGTGATGTGCGTATAAATCTCGGTCGTCTTTGAGTTGGCGTGTCCCAACAGGCTTTGGATATACCGTAAATCTGTCCCATTTTCCAACAAGTGAGTGGCGAAGCTATGCCTTAATGTATGCACGCTCACGTCCTTTTTGATTCCCGCATTTCGCACAGCATCTTGAAATATTTGTTGAATACTTCTGGTAGAATACTGCTCTCCCTTTTTTACCCCTTCAAAGAGCCAAACAGTAGGGCGATATTGCTTGTAATATTCTCTTAAAATCATCAAAGTTCTCGTTGACAGTAACGAATATCTGTCCACTTTTCCTTTTCCTTGTTCCACTCGTATTTGCATACGGTCTGAATCTATATCCTTAAATTTTAGGTTGGTAGCTTCACTGATTCGTAGCCCTGCTGAGTATATGGTCATCAAAATTGCTTTGTGTTTGATGTTTTCGATTTGTTTCAAAATATCAACGACTTCTTGTGTACTTAGCACAGAAGGTAGAGTTTTTTCTTTGTTGGGGCGGTCAATAAAATAAAATTTACGTTGTCCACCCAATACCTTTTCGTAATAATACTTGATGGCGTTAATGGACTGATTCTGATAGGTAATCGAGATTTTACGTTCCGTTACCAAAAACCTCAAAAACTTTATAATAGCGGGTTCATCAATCGTTTTAATATCTTGCAGCGGATAATAATTAATGAACTCCTCAAACATACTACTATACAATTTTATCGTTTTTGGACTGTACCGCACCTCTGTCAATTTCATGATATACTCCTGTGGACAATACCGATAATTCGGAATATCGTAAGGCGTAATTCTGGCTACTCTTTCATTAGAATTCACTTCTTCTTCAAACTGAAAAACCATATTCAATAACATGATCTTCTTTTTGATTTCTTCCAAAAATTGTTCTGAATACGGAACCGTCCACCATTTATTTTTAACGTCCCAAGTATGATAAGGGATAGATTTTAAATGATTTACCAATTCTGGAACATAGCCAAAAACTAATTTTAATCGTTTGGATTTCGTTTTGAAAATTAGGACTTCATTTTTATTGAATTTAGGTTTAGAAACTGAGTTTTGAATATTATTCTCAATTTCTTCGTGGATTTTTAGTTCAAAGATTCTGTTTCCAAAATAGTTTTTAATCATCTCTAAATTGCCAGGGTAGTGCGGAATACTCCACAAGAATTGGTCTTTTTCCCATCTCGAAAAACGCAAAGTCAGCAAGAACTTAACATCAGTATCGTTTTTTGGCATTTTTACCAAAATCTTCCTACCAATTACCTGCACGCAGATTTTTGTTTTGTCTTGAAAGACTGGTTTTTCAATGAGTATTTTTGGAGGGATAATTTCTACGCCTACATGTGGTGAAGCCTTTGAGGTATCGTTTAGGAGTGTTTTTGAGATAATTTCTTCGCCCGAATGTTTTAAAACCTTTGGGGTATCGTTTAGTATAGATTCTTCCAAAATTATGGTTGGAAAAAGTTCTTTTAGTTGATTAATTGCCTCTGCGTCATCAGGAATATGCCATGCCCCTTGAGTGCGACTCCATCGGGCATCTTTTATTTGTCTAAAAATCCGTACAATTTCTTGATTATAAGGGAAATCGACTTTAATTCGGCTTTGATTTTTGTGGTTAATCTTGGTGGCTTTCATTCGAAATTATTGCAGTTATAGTTCGTAATTGTTGGATAGGCAACATAAAATAGCATTGACTAACTGATTTCAGCTAATTTCTTATCTAACAAAATCAATTGTTCGCCAATGATTTCAGTAACATATTTTTTCTGACCATCCTTGTCGTCGTAGCTACGGGTTTTAATTTTTCCTTCCACGTAAACCAAACTTCCTTTTTTAAGAAAACTATTCGCTAAATCAGCCAATCCACGCCAGAGGACGATGTTATGCCAGTCAGTAATGGACTGATTTTGCCCGTTTGAATCTTTGTAGTTTTCGGTTGTTGCCAGCGAAAACTTAGCTACTTTGATGTTGCCTTCGAGGGTTTGAATGGTTGGATCGTTACCCAGATTTCCGATTAAAGTGACTTTGTTTAATCCTCTCATTTTTAGTGATTATTTGTAAGGAGTAAAAATAGAAAAAGCATCTCAGAATTTTACTTCCAAGATGCTTTTTTTATTAGTAATGCTTTTCGTCGTTAAATATAAAAGGTTTAAAATTTTGATATTGTCGAATTCTAAATTTTATTGCCAATACCCACATGATTTTCAATTTACAAATCAAACTTCTTACAAAATAAACCATTCTATAAACTACCGTAATAATCAAACAAAACTCATTGATAAAAACGGTACAAATCTTATAAAATAATTATCTTTATAAGGTTTTTATCTAATCTTATCAAAATGCCCAGAAATATTGCTTATTTACGTGTCTCAACCCTCGAACAAGACAACTCCAAAAACAAAACCGACATCCTGACCTTAGCCATTGAAAAGAGTTTGGGTAAAGTTGAATTTGTAGAAGATAAAATTTCGGGAAAAGTGTCTTGGAAGGAAAGAAAGATTTTTACGGTACTCAATCAACTCCAAAAAGGGGATGTACTTTTGATTAGTGAGTTTTCGAGATTGGGTCGGAGTATGTTAGAAATTATGGAAATCATTTTGTTTGCCATAGACAAAGAAATCAAAATGTACACCGTCAAAGGAAACTGGCAATTAGACGATACCATTCAAAGTAAAATCATGGCAATGGTTTTTGCGATGGCAGCCGAGATTGAAAGAGATTTGATTTCCCAAAGAACCAAAGAAGCCTTACGGGTAAAAAAAGCGAACGGTATGATATTGGGTCGCCCGAAAGGACCAGGGAAAAGTAAACTGGATATTTACAAAATTGAAATAGAAGCTCTCCTTCAAAATGGTTCAAAGCAAAGTTTTATTGCCAATTGTTACGGAGCCACCGAGGCAACTTTGAGTAATTGGATTTCTAAGAATAAAATTCAGAGACCCAAAACGGAAAGAGTCAAGGATAAAATTGTTAAATAAATCATTTTCTATTTATCGGCACAAAAATATATTTGCTGCCGAAATATTAATGAGATTTTTTTAACGTTAAAAATCGTTTCTTCTCTAAGCTGATATGTAGTTATTTAGCTGTTCTAAACGACTTTCTAATTAGCAGAATGTTTCATTTTTTGAATTATATCTTCAATTTTTTGAATAGATAATCCAAAGGATTTAAAAATCAATTCAATAGAAGCACCATTTTGGATGAGATTTCTAATATGATTGAAAGTCGTTTTTTCCCTTTCTTCAAGTTGAAGTTGTTCGGTCGCTGTCATAAAAGATTTTCTAATTAGAAGAATTTTTAAGTCTTTTAATAATTTCTTCTACTTTTTTTAAAGGCAAACTTACTACATCTGCAATAAAAATTGCGTCAACCTCTTTCTTAATGAGATTTTTTATAACGTTCAAAGTTGTTTCTTCTCTAAGTTGTTCTGTCGCTGTCATAGCAATATTGGTTACAATTGTTGATACTTTGGTAAAGATAATAACGATTTCGTTTGGTGTCAAGTTCGATGTACTATGCAAATAATAAAAAATGGCACTAATAAAATCATTTTCATGGGAAGATTCTAACATTTTTAATTTTTCAATCAAAAATGTCTCAATGGCTAAGAGTTTTTCTTTTTCATCTCGACTGTGTTTCAAAAGCATAGCCGTAGTTGAAAGAAACGTATTTTTGAAATTAGCAATTTGTTCATCTTCAAAATCATTGAGTGAAAAGAGTAAATAATCAAATTCTGGTAAAAACTTCAATAAATCTTCGTGAGGATTACCAAACTGTTTTCTCATTGAAACTTTTTTCCAAACACTCGCTCCGTGATGAATAACAATCGGAATCACAATAGTAGATTTCTTCGGTTTTTTGTCCTTCTTCTTTTTTTGCCGTTCTTCTCTATAGGCATTATTCATATATTGGAGCAACTGCAATTCTGGAAAATCCTCCTGAAACGACTTGTGTTCAAACAATAATGAAATCTTAGCGGGTTCACCCGCATATTCTGCATGGTAAACCAAATCCGCTAAATGTTCCGAAAGTTCTTCATCAATAAAGGATGAATTTGACAATCGAAGGGAATCAAGATTGATTTTATCCCGATACTGTTTTGGTAAAACTTCTTCAATAAAACTCCGAACCACATCTAATCGAGAGAAAGATGTTCTGAAAAATTTATCGTGGGGATTGGTAATATTGGTCATGGTATAGTATAAAAGGAGGTTCTTCGTCAATTTTGGTGAAAGTTTGATTCTATTTCAAAAATTAAAATTCTAATAAATATTTTTCATACATTGAAGCAATAAATAACCATACTGATTTGAAGACGTAAATTTTATCCCATTCATGAAAAATAACTTTTCACCAAAATTGACAAATAAACAGTTTGCTCAGCCAGACATGGTTCAAATTGATCCGCATTTCTCACATATTTCAAAACAAACTCAATTGCCCTAAAATCTTCGCAGTTGCTTTCAAATAAGGCTTCCGTTTTTCTGATTCAATCAACTTCACATCCGTTTTAAAAACTGTTCCCACAACCATTTGATTACGCTGTTTTTTAGAACAACTTACCCAAAGTTCAGGTACATCCTGCCCTTGTGTTGGGCGAACTCTTATTTTATTGCATTTACTGTCATAGAGCGTTGAAAGGCTGATATTGATGAAAATTCTATTCATTATTAGACCATTTTCGATGTTTTTCTTAATATAAATTTACTCAAAAAACGGCTATTTTTCAATAGAAATTATTTAAAAAATGACAGGAATTTCATTAGTGAGAAATGCGGACAAATTTGATTCTTAGTCAATTTTGGTAAAAGATTAATTCTCCGATAAAATCATAAAGGCTTAAATTCTTGTACTTCTCTTTTATTTCTAATTTAATAGATATTTTCTGAAAAGGTATTTTCTAAAATTGTTATAACAAATACTTTTCATAAAAATTGACCAAGACCCTCATTCGCTGTATTATACACCAATATACTTGTAACTTTCTGTAATACTGGAAAATATGCAAAATCACCTTGTCCTTTATTATGATTTATTTCTGAATAACATTCCAGTTGAAATCACCTTTTCAAATACTTATACAAAGTAGGCTTACTAATTTTCAAGGTTTCACAAATTTCTTTGATGGTATGATTCCTGGCATCATACATGGTTTGTGCCGTTTTTTGTTTACTTGCATCAAGTTTTGGTTTTCGCCCCCCTTTGATGCCTCTGGCTCGGGCGGCTTGTAAGCCCGCATTGGTTCTTTCTACAATCAGGTTTCTCTCAAATTCTGACAAGGCTCCAAAAATATGGAAAATCAATTTTCCCGTCGGGTTTCCTGTATCTATGCTTTCTTGCAAAGATTTCAACATCACTTTCTGTTTTTCAAGATAATTCATCCAATCAATCAAATCTCTTAGGCTTCTGCCCAAGCGGTCCAGTCGCCAGACCACCAGCGTATCTCCTTCTCGGAGTTGCTCTTTTAATTTGTTGAGTTCTGGGCGGTCAGATTTTACCCCACTGATTTTATCAATGAATATTTTCTGACAGCCCGCTATTTTCAGGGCATCGGTCTGAAGGTCTGTGTTTTGGTCAAGGGTTGAAACTCTGGCGTATCCGATTAACATAAAATTGGGGGTCAAATGATTTTTACAGTAAAAGTGTAAAAATACTCAATTATGGTTAAAGTTATTTGACTTAGATTTATTAACCTAATTGTTTAACCCATAATGCGCTCTTTTTCGATTAATTAGATGAAGTTTTGAAAAGTAAAGAAAATGACCGTTTACTTTCCATAAACTGTCAACAATGAAAGTCCAGGTATCTCGTACCTACCAAGTAGGAAACGCATCAACAAGGGTGAGACAAGAACCGTTTTATTTTTACAGCATCACGATAGCTCATTGAATCCCATGTGTTCTTTAATTGTACTTATTAAAAAGTCTTTGGCCTGTCATAAGACTATTTCGTGGATCGCTATTTCAGGATAATACAATTCTTGATTTGGCTGAGTCAGATTCTTGATTTTGATTTTAATTACTTATTGGGGAGGTCATTTAAATATTAGGCAAACTTCCCATAAAAGAGCTATGGATTAGGGTTAAAATGTTTTTCATACAAAAAAGCCGATGTTTATCTCTAATCTCCGCTAATAAGCAACTTTTTTGCTTAAAAATGATAAAAAGGTCGCAAGTTATATAAAGGTGTATACAGCCGTATACAGCCAATTTTCTCAACACTCTCAATACTCTCAAATAACCATTTTCTATTATGCAACTTTGCACATGTAAAAGGACAACACCTTTGTTACTTTTTACGGGTTAAGGTTTACCAGTATTGGGGAGTGGAATTTGCTCTACTCAATCTTTTCAAATCTTTACAATACGCAAGAATCAATAGTCAAGATTCTGCCGAATCTTAGTCAAGAATCTTGCAGAATCTTGCCGAATCTTCAAGATTCCGCAAGATTCCGCCCGATTCTTGGCAAATGAAATACTCAAGAATCTATAGTAATGAATCAAGATTCAAGATTCAACGGAATCTTAGAAAACCTAACAGGTAGGAGTCTATCATTAGGGTTCTGCCAAATCTTTAAGACTTCGCAAGGTTCAAGGGAGGCTTGGCAAGCGTAACGTTTAGGAATCAATAGTCAAGGTTCCGTAAGGTTCGAGGGATTCTTGGCGAAAGTAGTATTCAGAAATATATAGCTGAGATTCTCTAAGATTTACCAAAATTCAATGGAGTCTTGGTAAATACAATATTCAACAATCAATAGCCAAGAATCGGGCGGAATCTTACAGATTCAATAGTCAAAAATCCGCCCGATTCAGCCAGAATCTTGGCAAGTGTAATACTTAGAATCCGTAGTCAATATTCTTGAAAATCTTAATAATTTATCTTTCTTATATCATCAAAATCTTTAACATTATGCCAAGTATAAAATTATATAAAAATTTAGAGCCTTTGATAACGGGCAGTATGGTTCGCCTTGATAGTCCATTATTTAGCGCTGTGATGAATGAAGCAGTTAAAGCAGGTATTCCTTCTTATGCTAATTTCGTACGGGCAATCTTAGCGGCTACTTGTTTAGACAAAACCTATGGAGATATAACCTCACAACAGGGGACACTGGTTGCAGGAAATACCTATTACACAGAGTCGGACATTCAAGGGTATGAATCTCAGATTGAGACTTTAAAGAGTACGATGTCAGAATATGCCCATGAACTTAATATGAGAGATGTCAAACTTCAACATATGGCAGAACAACATCAAGTAGAAGTGGCAATTTTGAAAGCTAAGATTCCACCGAATCTTCCGAATCTTGCCGTTATCAAAAATGAGAGTCAGTCGAATCTTGGCAATTATAATCAGTCAAGCCAAGATCAAGACCCAGCAAATAAACCAGTCATACCAACTAACCAAGACCAGTCTGGTTTTGAATTGTCGCAACATGGTATGAATAAACCAGATATTGAGCCAATTCCCATAAATATTGAAGAAATAATCCAAGATAAATTCTTGGAAGTGGTTGGAAATAAATGGGTTATAGAGTATTTCAACCAACAAACCGAATTAAATCAGAGCTTTGGTATAGCTGGTTTTGATGGGGTATTCAAAGTGGTTGAGGAAATTCCAAACGCTTTATTGGAACATCACCCATTGGTGGTGTATTGGAAAAAAAGAGTCGGACAATTTGAGAATGCGGTGGTAAATGCCAACGAAGCCTTCTTCAAACAAGATAGTAGGGTTCAACAAATGAGCCAAAATGAGCAACGGGCATTTAACGCATTAGTAGAAAGAGAACAAATGTTGTGGTGGTTAATCACTCATTTTACAACCATTCGAGGGTTTGACCAAAAATATTTTAACTATCTCATAGAAACCGTCAGAACGCAGTGTGATGGATTTCCAGTAATGCCAAATCCATACCATGACAACATTTTAATCGCCCAACAACAACCATATGGAGAACCATCTACAGTAAAACGTCTTCAGCTCTGGTAATACTTGACCAAAGCGGGGCTTTAATCACCATTTGGGCCTAAAATGAATAAGGCTTGTAATCTATTTATTATCAACAACTTACAAAAAAATTACCACGTTGAACGGACGTTTCAAAATATGATAAAAAATACCTCAAAAACTTGTCTCTAATATTTATTTTACCATCTCAAATCAACATATCATTTATTCTTCCCTATCTTGAGTTTATGAGACATAATTTTTATTGCTATTTTATTTTAGGCCCAAATGGTGATTACAGCCCAAAGGTTTGAAAATCTACTTTTTCTGAAAAGTCATATTCTCCGATCATATTGATATGTTGCCAGCTGTGGGTAGATGTATGTGGCAAGCACATTTTTCAATGCGGTACTTTTGGGTCTAACTTTTAATTTAACCCAATCTTGGGATTCTGAGTCAGAATCTTGAATCTGCTGAATCCCGAATCTTGAATCTTGGGATTCTGAGTCAGAATCTTAAATCTGCTGAATCCTGAATCTTGGGATTCTGAATCAGAATCTTGAATCTGCTGAATCTTGAATCTTAGGATTCTGAGTCAGAATCTTGAATCTGCTGAATCCTGAATCTTGAATCTTGGGATTCTGAATCAGATTCTTGATTCGGCTGATTCTTGATTCTTGGGATTCTGATTCTTGATTCTTGAGATTCTAAGTCAGATTCTTGATTCGGCTGATTCTTGATTTTTGAATCTTGGGTTTCTGAGTCAGAATCTTGAATCTGCTGAGTATTGCATTTAAAATGGTTCTTCGTCAATTTTGGTGAAAAGTATTTACTAATGCAGTTTTAGAAAATAAATTTTCATCAAAATTGACGAAGAACCTTATTTGCTGTATATTCTTGCGAATGAGGTTCTTCGTCAATTTTGGTGAAAACTATATTTTTAGCTTAGTTTTGGAGTATGAAACAATCACTATTTTTGCCATCTGAACTGGATTTTACGTTACTCAAATTTCATAATAATAACACGAATGTTGATTTCGAGGTGTG
>JANXRS010000295.1 GCA_025356745.1 Arcicella sp. | reverse complement strand
AAACGTTATAGAATCTTGGTCAATAGAAATAGATTGAAAAACAAGAAAACCATCAATCAGGTAATTGGTGTTTGTGCGGCTCTATGGAATTTTACAATTGAACCCTAACTTATTGATAATCAAATCACAACAAGTCTATTGAACGTGATTTAAACTAATAAATTCTAAAAAAAATACCTGCAAGAAATTCTTACAGGTATGTAAAGATAATTAATACTGTTTTAAGCAAACACTTGCTCTAATTGCTTTTTCTGTGGAAAATTGGGCGTTACCAAATTTTCTTCGGGTTTGTAGATATAAGGCATTGGAAATCCTCTTTCTTGGAAGGTTTCTTCAGCGATATTATTATACCGTAATTGCACAGACCAACGAATATTCTGAGTAATATTATTGCCTGAACGGTGAATTAAAAAAGCTGAAAAAATTAATAAATCTCCTTCTTCAAATTCCGTTTGTACATATTTTTCTTCGGGGATTTCTTCTTGAATACTTCCTAAATAACCCGTTGTATCTGCTTTCATTAAACCATCTGTGTGACTGGCTGGAATAATTTGAAGAGAACCCAATTCGGCACTACAATCGACCAGTGGAAACCATAGAACAACGCTATCTAAAGAACCCTGTCCAGTTCTCCAATCTTGATGAGCTCCTAATTTCCAGTGACTTCCTCCTTTTGAAAGGTGACGACTGTTAAATTGCATGGCAGGACGAACGGCAATTGTTGGGAATTCATAACCTAATTCTTTCAAAAGGCTCAAAATCTTTTCGTCAGTTCCCAAACGGTGCATCGAAATTAGATGTTGTGACTGTTTTCCTGTATTGACAAAAGCATCAAAATCTTTCTCAAAAAATTCAAACATAGCTTGTTCAAATTCATCTTTGTTATTAACATCTACAATTTTGCCAAGTATTCTTTTGATTTGAACGGCAAATAATTGGCGAGCATCACTATATATTTCTTGAAGAACTTCTTTACTAAAAAAATTCTTCAAAATTAAATACCCATCTTTATTAAATTGTGTTTTTGATGAATTCATAATCATAGTTTTTTATTTAGAGCTATCTAATTTTGCGTATGCAAATCCCGATGCTCCAAATCCGTTTCCATTATACAACAAATATTTATCACCATTATGTTCATAATTATGAGCATAATTTATCATTTCGTAATCAAAATCACCTTTGTTTTCTGATTTTGCAATGCCTACTAAATCATCTTTCCGTTCCCAAGCAATGCCATCTTTTGATTCTGCATAGCCCATCCTATAACTTTGGTCACGATTTGTACGATAGTCAACGGCATTACGATATGAATAATACATTTTGTAAACATCTCCTTCTTTAAAAACACTTGGACGACCAACCGCATTCAAAAAATCATCGAATGGCAATACTACATCGCCCGTTGGAGTCCAATTAATTCCATCTTTGGATTCTGCATATCTACAATCATAAAAAGGTTCTGGATACCCATGAATATATTCACATTTTTGTCCTGAAATGTACCACATTCTCCAAGTGCCATTATCAAACATTACTGAAGGTTGAGCAGCCCAAATCGGGTTGTGAATTGACCTATCCATGATTGGTCCTTTAAACATTTTTTTGAAAGTCAAACCTCCATCAGAACTTACTGACAAGCCCATGGAGAGTCTGTACGAATTATGGGTTCTATTCCAACCTGTGTAATATAACCAAATATCACCATTTGGCATATCAACAAACCATGCGGGCATGGCACCCGTTTCGTCGTATTCTCCAGGTCCACCTAATTCCAAAACAGGTTTATCGTGAACGTACAAGATTTTGGTTGGGTCATTATAATCCACATCAATAAATGTTGGGCGAGACTGACCCTGAGCATCTCTTGATGAAAAATAAACCCTCAAAAAATCTTTATGTTTGTAGGCAAACGGTACTTGTGCGTGCGAAAGGCTGTGTGCCAACGAACCGTCTGGTTTATAAACTACTCCTTTTTTAATCCACATTTCTTTACCTTGAAAATTTGTTGATTTGAAAATTTGAAAATATTGGTCATCAAACTATTTT
>JANXRS010000255.1 GCA_025356745.1 Arcicella sp. | reverse complement strand
CGGTAACAAAAGTTATAAATTTAAAAAAGACGCTTTAGCTTATTATCAGACCATGCTAAATTCTTACAATTTCGGCAACTCTGTTAGTGAAGAACATTTTGATGATTTAATTGATTTACTTAATTATGATATTTCCTTTTATAGGGAAACAATGGTTGATAAGATTGAAGAAACGACAAAAAATATTGAAGTTGAAATAGTTGATGGTGAAATTATTAATTTAAACGAAGAGGAAAAAGTATTTATTGAAGATATACGAATAGCAAAAGTTCAATACGACTCAAAATGTTTTGAAATTGTTTATACTGACTCTTCAACCTGCTATATATCATACTTGCTAATTTTAAATAGACCTAAAAGTGATCTTGGAAAAGATTTTAATAAGGCTTGTAGAAATGCTATTCAAAATGATATGAGATTAGTTAAGCTTAAATACTTTCAACTTAACTCCAAAAAGGGTCAAGTAAAATGTCAAGAAACAGGAGAACTTCATAAATGGGTTGATTTGGTTGTTGACCACCGCCAACCAAACACATTTTCAATGATTGTTGAGAGGTTTAAAGAAGTCAAACAAATTGATGTTAATAAAATTGAGTATGACTACGATGAAGGGAATAAAATACTTTTTAAAGACCAAATATTAATGGAAGATTTTGTAAATTACCATAAGGAGAAAGCAAACTTACGGATAGTAAAAAAAGAACAAAATTTAAGTAGGACTGGAATGGCAAGAATAAAACAATCAGCGAACGATTTAAAAATAGAATAACCAAAAATTTTTCCCTTTTCGCTCTTGTTGTTGATTTTCACCAACAAGCAGTGCGTTAACATACACGCCAATTTCGTGCTTTATATTATAGTTGTACTTGGTGAGTTACTTCCGCACGATTTGTTGGTCGAAAAGATCAAATAAGGCGAAATCTTGATGAATTTATTGACTGTATCACAATTATAAAAGTAAAATACCTCCTCAACCCATCTTCACTGGTATGATTTTAGTATTTCACGAATATCCTTGTATGAAAACTATTAGGAATATTTTAAACTTCTTCTACTAAACATATTTACGCATGATTGTTATTTCACATCAAAAAGGTTGGAAGATTATCAACCAACGCTCGCACGGATTATTAGCTGCTATGTTGGCTTATCAATATGACATTGATTTGCCAAATGATATTGTGGTTCCTGCCATTATTGCTATTGCTGAACACGATGATGGTGTTGAAGAAACTGCCGAAGAACGAAACCTTACAAAAGCAGGAGCTCCCCGACATTTTATGGTAAGCGACGAAATGAATAAATTTGATTTGACTCAGAAACTCAATGTTATGGAAATTTCCTCTGCTAAAAGTCAATTAAATGCCTTGCTTACGTCGTTGCACATAAAATTTTTATACAGTGGCGAGCAACGAAAAACAGATAAAGATTTAGATAATTTCTTGACAGAACAAGAAAATTTCCGAGCCAGTATCTTGAAAAATTTAAAGATTGATAAAGAACATGCTGATCGCCTATACCGATTTTTAGAGTGGTGCGATGCCTTTTCTTTGTTGATTTGCATGGATAAAATTCAACCCGAAGGACGGAAAATGGAGGTGTCGCAGAGTCCAGATGGAGACATGAACCAAACTTTTTACAATCCTAATAATGATATTTCGGTGGAGCCTTGGTGTTTTAAAAATGATAAATTTGCGGTTTTTTATGAATATAAAATTATCAAACAGTTAAAGTTTACCTCTATTCAAGAATTTAATGCTATTTGTAAATCTACCCCAGTACAAAGGCAGGAATTTACGTTTTCTAAATCGTAAATTTTTGTAAAAAGTTTAAAATTAAAAGTATTTTATACTTCGCTAATCCTGATTCTAAATCGGGATTAGTGGGTTTAGCGACTGTGTCATATTATACTTTAACAATTGCGACACGGTTGCTAAACCATGTCTGCCCCAATTTTAAATTGGGGCAAGCGAGTTGTATATTTGAAAATCAAAGCAACCGTATTATTTTTGCAAATGATTTCTTCCAAAACCCTCATTATTATTGTTGGTCCAACCGCCGTTGGCAAAACTTATTTATGCGTAAAACTTGCTAAACTCCTTGATACAGAAGTAGTTTCAGCGGATTCTCGTCAATTTTATCGTGAACTTGCGATTGGTACTGCTAAACCTACCGTTGAAGAAATGGGCGGAATAAAGCACCACTTTGTGGATTCTCATTCTATTCAAGATTATTATTCAGTGGGTGATTTTGAACGTGATTGTTTGGTAGTTTTGGAAGAAATTTTTCAGAGAAAAGACGTGGTTATTCTCACGGGAGGTTCGGGAATGTTTATCAAAATGATTACGGATGGTATTGACGAAATGCCCGAAGTGGATTTAGCGTTACGTCAGACTTTAGCCAAAAGACTTGAAAATGAAGGACTTGAAATATTGGTGAATGAATTAAAAAAACTCGACCCAATTTATTACGAACAAGTAGATATTCAGAATACACAACGGGTTTTGCGAGCCTTAGAGGTTTGTATTTCTACGGGACAACCATTTTCAAGTTTTAGAAAAAACCAAAAAGTTGAGCGACCTTTTCGGATGATAAAAATTGGATTAGAACGCCCACGGGAAGAATTATATGCCCGAATAGACAAACGCATGGATATTATGTTAGCAAGCGGACTCGAAACCGAAGCCAAATCTGTTATGGATTTTCGAGAACATTACGCTCTAAAAACCGTAGGCTATCGAGAAATTTACGAACATCTTGATGGAGAATATGACCGTGAAGAAATGGTTAGATTACTCAAAAGAAATTCACGCCGTTATGCCAAAAGGCAGATGACATGGTTTAAAAATCAAGATGAATTTAATTGGTTTGATGCGAAGAATGAAGTTGAGATTATTGATTTCATCAAATCGAAATGGAACACTGATTGAAAATATCTTATCCGTGTCTAATCCGCAAAATTCGTGTTCCATCATACCACTTAAAACAAATGTAGCGAGGCCCAATGAGCTTCGCTACAAATCATCCTTAAACCAAAACTAAATAGATAATGTGTTCCAAAAATGCATTAATTCTTTGGTCGGAACATATAATTTAATACTTTCTGACCTACATAAATTAAACGACTATCTTTTAACATTATTACTTTTTTAGAAATATTCTGTACGTGATTGTTATTAATCTTTTCCTTTTTCAATCCTTTCTTGCCTGCTAACAAATTATGAGGAAATCCCATTGCTATAGCGTTGTTTGTTAAGGCAATACATAAACATAAACTTACAATAACAGTTAAATTTTTCATCGTTTAATGCGTTTATTTGAGAGTTTGATAATTTATTTCAATTTTTGTGAAAGCACTTTTTCAATTACCTTGTAAAGTTAAGTGTTTAATTAGGTACTATGCAATACATAATACCTTAAATTTTGTTAAAATATGGATAAGTGGTTAGTTGAATTGATAAATGGTTTAGCTTTCTCAATAAGATGCAGAAAAAAGAAAAAGGTTGCAATGATAAATGTTTTTATTTTTCTTCTATTCCATATCATTACGTTGAGATAAAATCAAAGAAGTTTGAGTTCTCTTAATTAGTACACAAACCAATATTTTTGTTACAAACTTTTAAAAATATTTTTTCCATTAAAAATACAATGTTGCCTAATTTTAACATAGCCTAAAAATTTTATGCCTTAGAATAGTGATATTTATAGGTATCATCAACGTATATCCTACCACGTATAAAGGTTTGCAAATACGAAAAAACAGACATAGCTTTCGGAAAATTAAGTCTCACTGTATAAATGTTGCTAAAATTATTATTCTTAGAAAAATCTAAACTTCCTGTATTTTGCAGGGTCAATATTTTATGCAAACTATTCTTTCAAGATTAAATATTTCAGCCGTCAATCATGGGACAAGTACGGGGCTAAATTCTTGGGCATCAGATAATCCTAAACTCATCGAATCTTTTTCGCCCGTTGATGGAAAATTGATTGCCAAGGTTACCGAAACGACATTAGAGGATTATCAAAAAGTAATAGAAACCGCCAAAGAGGCTTTTAAAACTTGGAAAAACGTTCCTGCTCCTCGCCGTGGTGAAATTGTCAGGCAAATGGGGGAGGCCTTTCGCCAAAATAAAGAAGCTTTGGGACAGTTGGTTTCCTACGAAATGGGAAAAAGCCTGCAAGAAGGTTTAGGCGAAGTGCAAGAGATTATTGACATTTGTGACTTTGCCGTTGGACTTTCTCGCCAACTCTACGGACTCACCATGCATTCTGAACGTCCACAACATCGGATGTATGAGCAGTATCATTCTTTGGGAATTGTCGGTATTATTTCAGCCTTCAATTTTCCAGTTGCCGTATGGTCGTGGAATGCTATGATTGCTTGGGTTTGTGGTGATGTTTGCGTATGGAAACCTTCCGAAAAAACACCGTTGACGGGTTTGGCTTGTCAGTATATTATTGAAGACGTTTTACGAAAAAATAACATTCAAGAAGGTGTATCATGTTTAATATCAGGAGATTATAAAGTTGGCGAATGGCTAACGACCGATAAAAGAGTACCTTTGATTTCCGCTACTGGTTCAACCCGAATGGGAAAAATTGTAGGTGCTTCCGTTGCCTCACGTATGGGAAGAAGTTTATTGGAATTAGGCGGAAATAATGCCATCATTATCACGGAAAATGCTGATTTAAACATTGCCATTGTAGCGGTAGTTTTCGGGGCAGTCGGCACGGCAGGACAGCGTTGCACCTCCACGAGAAGGGTCATTATTCACGAATCTATTTATGAGGCGGTGAAGGAAAGATTAGTGAAAGCCTACGGACAATTACGTATTGGGAATCCTTTGGACGAGAATAATCATGTAGGTCCTTTAATTGACCATAAAGCCGTAATTGCCTACGTTTCAGCTGCTCATGAAGTAAAAGAAGAAGGCGGTAAAATGTTAGTTGAGGAAGAGATTTTGGAAGGAAAAGACTTTGAATCAGGCTGTTATGTGAAGCCTTGTATTGGTGAAGTTGAGCCGAATTTCAAGATTGTAAAACAGGAAACTTTCGCTCCAATTTTGTATATTATGAAATACAAAACTTTGGAAGAAGCCATAGAAATTCAGAATAATGTACCACAAGGTTTATCTTCTTCCATTTTTACGTTGAATATGCGAGAGGTCGAGCAATTTTTATCTATTAATGGTTCAGATTGTGGCATTGCTAACGTAAATATTGGAACATCGGGTGCAGAAATTGGCGGTGCTTTTGGAGGAGAAAAAGAAACAGGAGGAGGAAGAGAATCAGGCTCAGATGCTTGGAAAGCATACATGAGACGACAAACCAATACAATTAATTACGGGACACAATTACCTTTGGCTCAGGGTATTAAATTTGATTTTTAGGCACCAAACAAATATTGAGTATTACTGTCAATATGAGGACTAAATTCAAATTGCTTCAACTCAAGTTCGTTAATGTATTGTTGGCGAATTCTTTCAAATCCTTGAATAGCAAGAGTATCTGGATTTTCTAAACTTTTATGCCTGATAATTGAATTATCGGCTCTCTCAATAAGCTTTTTTAAATCAGAAATAGCTTCCTTCAAGTATTCTGATTTCGATATTTCTTGTGAATTTATCATAATTAAAAATTGATTTGAATGATACCTTTGGAATATCTTTTACCGTTTCTTTGTACTCTTGAATTTGAAAAGAAATCAAGCCAATAAAGCGAATCAGGGTGAGTGATTTTCTCATAATTCTCATGTTCAACTGGATATTCTTTTACAAAATAACAATCTAATTCTTGTTCTTTTTTAAGTGTACTTCCTTGAAAATCAACGAGTTTTAATAAATTTTTCTCATAATTCTCAGCATTTAAAAACGTAACAATGTCAATATCATTAGGGTTCAACTTAGAAGTTACAAAACTACCATCAATCCATTGGTAAAAATTCTTACTGATTTGGTTTTTGAAGTCATTAGTATATGAAAGGTAGTTTTGAAATAACATTTTTCTTCTATCTGAATGCTGGAAATTTGAAACGAAAATACTTTCAAATGTTTCTAAATCAGTTTCAATTACTTTATAAGGAGTTAAATATCCTAGTTCATCAAATTCCATAACTCGTGGTTAATTTTTTATCAAAAATACTAAAAATATTCAACAAATGAAAACACAAGAAACCATCACAAAATCCCTCATGGAGAAGCTCTGGGAGGGTTATTGCCAACGAGTTACTTACGCCCAACAATACGCTGATATGGTGAAAACCGAAGGCGGCAATGTGGTGAACGACCACTGTGCTTTCCGTACTTTCAATACCTTTACGGGCGGACAACCCGCCGGAATCAGGGCTATCGAAGAAGTTTTGGAGTCTTTGGGCTACGAGAAGATTTCGCCCTATAGTTTCCCCTCAAAACACCTAAATTCTTTTCATTATCAACATCCGACCAATATCAATTTCCCCAAGTTTTTTGTCACGCAACTGGAGGTGAAAGAACTGTCGGAAGATGCTCAGAATTTAATCAATGAAGCAGTAAAAGATACACCCGATTTATTGAAAGGCGAATCTCGCCAACTCTTAGCAACGCTTAAACAAAATAAGGAACTTATTAGTGATGAAGCAGATAGATTGGTGGATGCTTTGGTGAGATTCTTTGCTCGTCCTTGGAAACCTGCCAAAAAGGAAACAATTTTGACTTTGAATAAAGAATCTCAATTTGCCGCTTGGACTTTGCTTCACGGTAATTCTGTCAATCATTTTACGGCCTATATTAATCATCAAAATGTTTCTGCTTGGGGTGATATTGAACAAACTATGGCAGTTATGAGTAAGGCAGGAATTCCAATAAAACCAGAAATCGAGGGGGTAAAAGGCAGTAAACTTCGCCAAAGTTCTACGCAAGCCATTGATGAAGATTGCCCTGTAGTAGATGCTGACGGTTCAATGACTACCTTAAAATGGTCGTATGCGTATTATGAATTGGCAGAAAGGGGTTATCTCGAAAATGATGGTCAGAAAGTTTGGTTTGCTGGATTTTTGGGAGAACAAGCGACCAACTTATTTGAAATGACTAAGAGATGATAATTTCTAAAAATTTTAATTCCTAAATCCCCTAACTCTACTTCCAATGCAAAATATCTTAGTAATCGGAATGGGCAAAGTCGGCTCATTGGTAGCCACGCTTTTGTCTAAACGTTT
>JANXRS010000196.1 GCA_025356745.1 Arcicella sp. | reverse complement strand
GTTCAATATTATTGGTTCAGACAAGCGTATAACCTCGAAGACCGTGATTTTGACCAACGGATTACATCTGCCTTGCGGGTTGTCAGTCAGCGATTATTAGATTTCAATAAAAATCCGAATAACAATTTACTTAAACCTGTTGAGAGAATTACTTCCAATTATTACACCGTACAAATCAATGATACAATAAATTCAAAGGTTTTAGAAGAATTTATCAAGCAGGAATTTGCTCATGCTGATATTCGACTCAATTTTGAATATGGAATTTATGATTGCTTGAAGGATAAAATTCAGTACTCCTCTTTCGTCTGTTTTTCCGAAAATTGCGACCGTTCAGATTCAACTGCCACTTATCATTTTCCTGATTTAAGTATCCATAACTATTACTTCGGCGTTCATTTTCCTGACAAAAGACTTTTCCTTTTGGGTGACCTCAATAATTGGTTCGTTTCTTCAGCAATTCTCTTGGTTGTGATGGCATTTTTTGTCTATTCGTTGATGTTAATTTTCAAGCAAAAACGTCTCTCAGAGATTCAGAATGACTTTATCAACAATATGACTCATGAATTTAAAACACCAATTTCAACGATTTCTATTTCAAGCGAGGTTTTAATGAAACCCGAAATTATCAATACGCCCGAAAGATTATTGAGCTATGCCGCTATTATTAGGAAAGAAGCCGCTCGTTTGAAAAAAAATGTGGATACCGTTTTACAGACCGCAAACATTGCCCAAAAAATTGATAAATTGAACTTTGAAAAAGTAGAAGTTCATGAACTTTTAGAAGATTTAGCCATCAGTTGCGAGCCACTGTTTAAAGAAAAAAATGGAGAATTAATTATCAGTCTGAACGCAAAAAATACCTTAATAAAAGCCGACAGACTCCATTTTACTAATGTAATTCATAACTTGGTTGACAATGCAATGAAATATTGTGAGCGGTCACCGATAATATATATCACAACCGAAAATATCGGTAATGATTTGATTATAAGCGTAAAAGATAATGGAATTGGTATTTCAGACCGTGACCAAAAGCAGGTTTTTAATAAGTTTTTCCGTGTCCATACGGGCGATGTCCATAACGTAAAAGGTTTCGGTTTAGGTTTATATTACGTTAAAGAAATGGTTGAAGGACACAAAGTAGGAATTGAACTGAAAAGTAAAATAGGGGAGGGCAGCGAATTTAAATTGATTGTTCCTTTGGTGGGATATTGATGGTACACGGATTAAATGGATTAGAAACGGATAAAATAAATTATCAAATTTAAAATCCGTGTCTAATTCGTTCAATCCGTGTACCAATAACATATCAATATTCCTTTAAAACTTCTCTCGCAATGACGATTTTCTGAATTTCAGAAGTACCTTCGCCAATCGTGCAAAGTTTAGAATCTCGGTAAAATTTCTCTACTGGAAAATCCTTGGTGTAACCATATCCACCAAAAATTTGTACAGCATCCGTTGAAACCTCTACGCAAATTTCGGAAGCATAAAATTTTGCCATCGCTGCCTCTTTTGTCATGTTAGTTCCCTCCATTTTAAGAGATGCTGCTTCACGGGTCATCAATTCTGCGGCGTGTACTTTCGTTGCCATTTCTGCCAGTTTAAAGCTAATTCCTTGGAAATTGGCAATTGGTTGTCCAAATTGATGGCGTTCTTGGGCGTATTTTGCGGCTGCCGACATAGCACCTTTGGCAATTCCCAAAGACAAAGAAGCAATTGAAATTCTTCCACCGTCCAAAATTTTCATGGCTTGCTTGAAACCGTCGCCTTCGTTTCCCAAACGAGCCGAAATTGGAACTCGACAATCTTCCAAAATAACCTCGGCAGTTTCAGAAGCCCTCATCCCCAATTTGTTTTCTTTTTTGCCATATTTCAAACCAGGATTAGAACGTTCTACGATAAAAGCAGTTGCATTATTTTTTGCTCCAATTTCTCCCGTGCGAGTCATTACGACCACTACATCGCCCGATTTCCCGTGCGTAATCCAATTTTTTGAGCCATTCAAAACATACTCGTCACCATCTTTCGTAGCAGTACACATCATACGGGCAGAATCCGAACCTGTGTTTGCTTCTGTTAATGCCCACGCACCAATAGATTGTCCAGAAGCTAATTTTGGAAGATAAGTTTGTTTTTGTTCTTCCGTCCCAAATTGGAGTATATGATTGGTACACAAAGAATTATGTGCCGCTACCGATAAACCAATTGAGCCACAAACTTGTGATATTTCATCAATTACTGAAACATATTCTTGATAACCCAAACCTGATCCACCATATTGTTCAGGTACGAGTACCCCTAAAAATCCTTGTTCACCTAATTGACGCATTAATTCGATGGGAAATGTTTGTGCTTCATCCCATTCCATTACGTGCGGACGAATGTAACGTTCAGCAAAATCTTTGGCTGATTGGCGAACTAATGTTAATTGTTCTGATTTATACATTTTAATTTGATTGTTGATAATTATTTTAAATTTATTTACATTTAAGTCCTTCAGACTATTTTGCAGAACATTACTTTTTATTAAAATCTTGAACTAAAGTAATTATAAATATATTTTAGAGCTATGAAAAAAAAATCATTTTGAATTATTTTTCGGGTAATTTTCGAGTGATTTTGTTATTAAAAACGCTCAATTCCTTAAATTTGTACTGTAATTTCTTAAAATATTTTCATTATGCAAACTATTTCGTTAGAGTCAGTTATTGTAGAGATGGGTCGTAAAGGAGTAGCGAAGGTCATTTTTAGTAATCCACCTACTAATTCTATGTCAATCAAATTATTGAAAGAATTGGCATCAACCATAGAAACTTTGGGAGAACGTTCAGATTTACAAGTAATTATTCTGCAAAGTGGTGGAGAACGTACTTTTTGTTCGGGAGCAGATTTTAACCAATTATTGCAAATTGAGGATGAAAATTCGGGTAAAATATTTTTTAGTGGATTTGCAAAAATTATTAATTCTATCCGAAAATGCCCTAAAATTGTCATTGGGAGCGTGCAAGGAAAGGCCGTGGGTGGAGGCGTTGGACTTGCCGCCGCTATGGATTATTGCATGGCTACCAAGTTCTCATCCATTAAATTATCTGAGTTAAATATTGGAATTATTCCAGCCGTTATTGAACCAGCCGTTGAACGAAAAATTGGACTGTCAGCATTCTCACAAATGGCCCTGAACCCTGATGATTTCTTTTCGGCGGAATGGGCAAAGGAAAAAGGATTGTTTACGGAAGTTTTTGAAAGCATCCAAGCAATGGAAGAAGCCGTAGAAAATTTGGCAAATCGTTTGAAAACCTGCAATCCCGAAGCCTTATCCGAACTCAAAAAAATTCTTTGGAAAAATACCGACCATTGGGATGAATTATTGACGGAAAGAGCAGAAATAAGTGGACGTTTGGTTTTGAGTGAGTTTACGAAAAAAACATTGAACGAAATTTAAAATATCTGTTATAAACATCCTCAGAAAATCAGGATTCTTCTCCGCTTTCACCATTCCAATACTCGTTATTAGAGGTTATTATTTAGGTAGTTGGTGAAATATTTCTTCCATACCAAATTTTGAGACATTTTGACGAGAGTCCGCAAATGCCCTAAGATTATCCCGTCATAATGATAATGGCAATAATTCCTCCGCTTTGGTTTAAGGTGATGGATAATCGTTTGGAAACTTGGAAGGCGGAATCAGGATTGATTTAATTAAATCTTTAAAAAATTCTCAAGTATTAATTGCCCTTCCTTCCCACTAATCTCCGTATGAAATTGAGCCGCATAAAAATTATCCTTCTGCAACATCGCTGAAAAGGGCTGAATATAATCGCAAGTTGCTACGGTATATTCACTCTTCTCTGCATAATAACTATGCACAAAATACATGAAACTACTTTCTTGTAAGCCCGCTGTCAAGTTATTTTTAAAATCATAAATATTATTCCAACCCACGTGTGGAACTTTATAATTACCTGATTGAAAACGTTTTACATCAATGTCAAAAATACCCATACAAGTCGTATTGTTTTCTTCGGAATGACGGCACATCAATTGCATTCCTACGCAAGTACCCAAGACAGGTTGCGTAAGCGTTGGGATAACCTTATCCAAGCCTTTTTCACGCAAATAACTCATGGCGGTGCTTGCTTCGCCCACTCCTGGAAAAATTACTCGGTCAGCAGAACGAATTTCGGCTTCATCGTCAGTCCAAAGGTAATTTACGCCAATTCTATCCAAAGCGTACATAACTGACTGTACGTTTCCTGCGTTATATTTTATAATTACTGTTTTCATTTTCGAAGATACAAACTGTTTAAAGACACAAAGGTACAAAGTATTCAAATCAGAGATGAAATAAAAAAGCCACAAAGTAACAAGGCGTTTAAACACTTTGCTACTTTGTGACTCCGATTCTTTGCACCTTTATATAGTTACAAATTCATCAATGATTCTCTTCTACGCATTTTCCCCGCAGGAATTCCAAACATCATCTTGAAACGACGACAGAAATAAGCAGTATCTTTATAACCCACATCGGCACCAATGGCACGAATAGATTTCTTAGATGTTCTCAATAATCCAACGGCTGCTTCCATACGTTGATACTCAATATAGTCTTGTGGGTTGATTCCAGTAAGCATTTTGAAATACTGTCCAACATAATCTTCCGAAACGTTCGCAACATTTGCCAATACTTTATTTGACAAATCTCCACCGATATTATCTTTAATATACGCAAAAATATCAATCAGACGTGGGTCTTTGAAATACGTACTATTAGTTGCTAATTGCTCAACAAATAAACGATTTCTGATGATATACCGAATAATTTCAATTACAATTTCTTCGGTTTTAATCTTAATTATACGTCCCTTTCCTAAATCGTCGGTCATATCTTCCTTCAAAATCTCAGCTAACATAAAAGCTAACTTATCATCTTTTTTAATTAAAAAAGGAGGAATGTCAAGAGATGTAAAGAAATTTACTGAATCAAAAACTTTTGCTTCAAAAGCTACCATACCAAATGAATTTTCGATATGACCAATTCTTGAAGGCTCAACGTTTGGTTCAAAATATAGTTCACGATGAGTCATAAACTCTTCGTTTGAGATTGCTTTTGGTCTGTCTGCATTTCCGTAAGTGACAGAAAGCATTTTACCACCTGGAATAAAGAGCATATCGCCCACCTCCGCATGAATCGCTTCTTCTCCGAATGAAACCTCTCCTTTGTACAATATCAAGAGTGTATTCTCAACATCATAGAAATTTTTTATACGAATTGGTTGTAATATTCTAATGTTGCGTGACTTTATGAATTTCACACCGAGCGACTCAATTATCTTATTATAATCTTCCATCTTTGCGGCTTTTTTTAATTATTTTTAGTTGTACCATGATTAATTTAGGACAAAACTAATAAATCTATGTAAAATTCCAAAATATAATTAAAAAAAGAATTAAATAC
>JANXRS010000169.1 GCA_025356745.1 Arcicella sp. | reverse complement strand
AGATTAGACAAATCTATTCTTCTGTAAAATTACGAACACCCTTTATGAGACTGAATTTCAAAGACTTAATTATATTCGAGAACGACGATTATATTCTAATAAATAAACCCCCTCACGTAGCTTCTTTGGACGAACGCCAAGCGGATAACTCACTGAGTATTTTGCGAATGGCGAAGGAATATGCCAATGATGCACAACTTTGTCACCGTTTGGATAAAGAAACTTCGGGCGTGTTGGCAATTGCGAAAAACCCAGTCGCTTATCGTCATCTTTCTATGCAATTCGAGCATCGTCAGGTTGAAAAACGATACCATGCAGTGGTGAATGGTACGCACGATTTTGAGATGATTTCAGTGTATTTGCCCATTGCCCCAAAACGTGACGGGACAATGGTGGCAATTGACCGCCAAAAAGGAAAGGAAGCGGATACGATTTTCAATACGATGAAGGTTTACAGAAACCATACTATCGTGGAATGTATGCCCATCACTGGACGGATGCACCAGATTAGGATACATTTAGTTTGTTTGAAAGCCCCTATTGTTTGCGACACAACATACGGTGGTGAGATGATTTATCTTTCGGACTTGAAAAGAAAATTTCATCTCAAAAAAGAAACCGAAGAGCAACCCATTATTAAACGAGTTGCCCTTCATGCCCATTCATTGACATTTAAATTAGTAAGTGATGAAATTATCAAAATAATAGCCCCATATCCAAAAGATTTTGAGGTTTTGGTAAAGCACTTAGATAAGTTTTCGTAGTTTTGTGAAAGCAAAGGCTTCGTAGTACAATGGATAGGACGTAGGTTTCCGGTACCTGAGATGAAGGTTCGATTCCTTCCGAGGCCACAATTAAAACTCTAATTATTTGATCATAAAATAGTTAGAGTTTTTTTATTTCTCAATAGTTAGGCGTTTTGTTAAGCATTGACAAATATTTGATAAAATTTTCTCCCTAATAAGCCATAAAAAAAGAAGTCGTTAAACCTTTCTCCATTCACTAATACAACGTGTCAAAATAGACAAGGTGTCTCATGAAAAAAATGTTTTTACAATTCATTTTTAAGCCTTATTTTTACGTATAAAAACAATCTAATCAACTGACTTTGTGAATATTCTAAGATTTATTTAAATCCTATTCATTTATTCACTTATTATATCATTCAACAATTGAAAAAACGATGACAACAGCAACCTTCACACTCGAAAGAGACCTTGAAATTTTTAATTTAATTAACCAAGAAGCTCACCGTCAAGAATACGGTCTGGAATTAATTGCTTCCGAAAATTTTACGTCAAAGCAAGTAATGGAAGCCCAAGGCTCAGTTTTGACTAATAAATATGCCGAAGGACTTCCTGGAAAACGTTATTATGGAGGTTGTGAAATAGTTGATCAAGTAGAGACTATTGCTATTGAGCGTGCAAAAGCGCTTTTTGGAGCATCATGGGCAAATGTTCAACCACACTCAGGAGCTCAGGCCAATGCGGCGGTTTTCTTATCGTTTTTAAATCCAGGCGACAAAATTCTTGGTTTTAATCTCTCGCACGGAGGACATCTCTCGCACGGTTCACCCGTGAATTTTTCGGGTAAATATTTCCAAGCATTTTTCTATGGCGTTGAGCAGGAAACAGGACTAATTGATTGGGATAAAGTTGAAGCAACGGCCTTAAAAGAAAAGCCAAAATTGATTATTTGTGGAGCATCAGCTTATTCTCGTGATTGGGATTACGCTCGTTTGCGTTCAATTGCCGACGAAATCGGAGCGATTTTATTAGCGGATATTTCTCACCCATCCGCCTTGATTGCGAAAGGATTATTGAACGATCCAATGCAACATTGCCATATTGTTACCACAACAACTCACAAGACTTTAAGAGGTCCACGTGGTGGTTTAATTATGATGGGAAATGATTTCGTGAATCCATTTGGATTAACAACTTTGAAAGGTGAATTAAAAATGATGTCGGCTTTATTAGACGGTGGCGTTTTTCCAGGTACACAAGGCGGACCTTTGGAACACGTTATTGCGGCAAAAGCCATTGCTTTTGGGGAGGCCATGACTGATAATTTCCAAGACTATGCTGAACAATTACAACGCAATGCGAAAGTAATGGCTCAGGGTTTTGTGGATAAAGGATATAAAATCATTTCAGGAGGAACTGACAATCATTTGATGCTCATTGATTTACGTCCGAAAGGATTGACGGGTAAATTGGCTGAAAATACCTTGGTAAAGGCAGATATTACTATCAACAAAAACATGGTTCCGTTTGATGATAAGTCGCCATTTGTAACATCTGGTATGCGTATAGGAACGGCTGCTATGACCACTCGTGGCATGAAAGAAGGAGAAATGTTGCACATCGTTGAATTGATTGACAGCGTTTTGATGAATCATGATAACGAAACTTTCATTGGTTCAGTGAAATCAGAAATCAATAAGTGGATGGAAGCATTTCCTTTATATGTGTAATAGTTGAAATGTTCTAAGATAAGAAAACCCTGACAATCGTAAATGTTGTCAGGTTTTTTTGTGTTTTTGATGTAAATTTGCATAAAATATAAATAAATCCGTAATTAGAAGAAAGTCGTAGTTGTTTCAGGTTGAACGCATTTAAAAATGCAATTTTGAGTTTAAAATCAATGAATAGTACAATTTTATAACTGTAATTTTGCCAGAAATAATAAATTGATGAAAATTTGAATCTGGTTTTAGGTTTATGTTAACATAAATACTT
>JANXRS010000142.1 GCA_025356745.1 Arcicella sp. | reverse complement strand
TAAAAGGTTTCGATGAAGAAGCCTTTATTCAAGCCCACGAGCAAGGCGAAATACCTACGTCTATCCGATTAAATCCTTTCAAATTTACAGAAAAAGGGGCAACTGAAACAGGAATTATTCCTTGGTCCGAAAATGGGCGTTTTGTAAAAAACTCCCCTAATTTCAATGCAGACCCACTTTTTAATGCTGGAACATACACTGTACAAGACGCAAACTCAATGTCTTTGGAGTACGTTCTTAGAAATACCGTAGATTTATCCAAAGACCTTCGAATTTTAGATTTATGTGCATCTCCGAATGGTAAAAATACACACATCGCCAGCCTTATAACGCCAGAATCTATTTTGGTAAGTAATGAAGTCATCAGCACACGCTCGGATTTTTTAGCGGATAATATGACCAAATTAGGGACGATGAACACCGTAGTTACCAGCAATGACCCCAAAGATTTTACCCGACTTACTGGTTTTTTCGATGTGGTCGTAATTGATCCACCTAATTCAGGTTCAGGTTTATTTCGTAAAAACCCAGAAGCGGTTAAGGATTGGTCATTGGAAAATGTAGAACTTTTCGCTCAACGCCAAAAGCGGATTATTGGAGATGCTTGGGTATGTTTGAAAGAAGGGGGAATCTTGATTTATTCAACATCTTCTTATTCCCCAACTGAAAATGAGGAAGTTATGGAATGGGTTTGTGAAAAATTTGGAGCAACCAAGGCTTTGGTTACTTCTCCTCCTATTGCTAACACCGATTTGAAATTAGGGGTAAATGGTAAGGAAACTTTATCGCAAATTCCACTTAGATTTTTTCACAACAAAACAGGCGAAGGTTTTTTCATCTCTGCATTGAAAAAGAATAATCCAGAAAAAGAAATCTTTGTTCGTTCTGGAAGACCCATCAAAAATAACAGTCGCCGAACACAGCGAGAGGTTTTCAGACCTTGGATAAAAGATATTGACCAATATAATTGGTATGACGTTAAAGATGAATTTTTCTTAATAAATTCTGAACACGAATATTTGATAAAAGTCTTAGAATCATATCTACACATACGCAAGGCAGGCGTGAAGATGGGTAAAATTGCAGGAAAAGATTTAATTCCAGACCATCAATTAGCCTTGAGTTTGTACCTTACCGAGCATATAAATCGAGTGGAACTTACGGAAGAAGAAGCCTTGAAATATTTACGTAGAGAAGATTTTACCCTCGACCAAGCACAAAAAGGTTGGTCGCTAATGACTTTTGAAAATTTTGGGCTGGGTTGGGCCAAAATATTGCCTAATCGAATAAATAATTACTACCCTAAGGAGTTGAAAGTGTCAGGAAAAAGCTGAAAAAATTTAATTTGTAGTAATATTTATATGTATCTCTCAGTATTTTACATATTTTTGTATTAAAATAACAATACCACAAATAATTAATTGTATGTCAGCGGGTTAAACCCGATTAAAATGTTTATCTCATATTAACGATTTTGTAGGATTCAAAAACAAAATAGCCTCGAAATTGAAAAGCACGCATGATTAACGAAGAAGCAAAAGAAATTAAAGAAGAAATCGAAGCACAAGCTATCGAAACAACTGAATCTGCAGAGCAAGCAGAATCAACGTTAAGTGAGGCAGGTGAAGTCTCTAAGCCAACGCAAGAAATAGTTACTGAACCAGTTGCAGAAGTTGTTACTGAACCAGGTGCGGAAATTGCAGAAACGCCAGAAACTGTTGTTGAGACAGTAGAAGCAGTTGTTGCTGAGCCTGTTGCAGAAATACCCGAAACAGTGGAAGAAGTAATTCCTGAGCCAGTCTCAGAACTTGCTGTACCATCTGCAATTGAAGAAACAGCTCCAATTGCCGAAGCAGAAGTTGCTGAAATTCAAGCGATTGATTACGCTAATTATAGCAAAAAAGATTTTGTTGCTACTTTAGAAAAAGTAATGGCTGAAGTAAAGGAGAATCCATCAGTGGGAGTTTTCAGACGTTCAGAAGATACTTTGAAAGAGGTGCGTCCATTGTTTGAGAACATCAAAATTACTGAAAAAGCGGAGGCTTTGGCTAAGTTCAAGGAAGCAAACGAAGATTCAGAAGAAGGTTTCGAATTTAAATTCGACTCGGATATTGAACAATTCGACAAACTTTTTAAAGGTTTAAAAGAGGAACGTTCAAAGTATTTTCAGGGCATTGAGAAGGATAAAGACAAAAACTTCAATCAAAAAACTGAATTAATTAACCGCTTGCGTACACTCGTAGAAGGTGAAGACAGTTCAGACCCTGCCCACATTAAAACGGGTTTTAACGATTTCAAGAAAATTCAAGACGAATGGAAAGCTGCTGGGAATGTTAATTCTCCGCACAACAATACATTATGGCAAACTTTCCACGCCTTAGTTGATAGGTTTTATAGTAACAGAAGTATTTATTTTGAATTACTAGAACTCGACCGTAAGCGTAATCTTCAACAAAAAATTGAACTTTGCACCAAGATTGAAAAAATTTCGGAAGCTTCTAAAACAGAGTCAGTTACAGGCAAAATGTTGGATGAAGCCGTTGCAGCTTTTGAAGAATACAAGCATGTTGGACCAGCTCCAAAAGAAGAAAATGAATTGATTTGGCAACGAGTAAAAGATGCTTTAGACTTGATTTATGGCAAACGCCGTGAGCAAGGAGAAGCTTCAAAAGCGGAAGCGGAACAAGTTTATACGTTGAAATTGGCGATTGCTGAATTAATTGAGCCTTTTGCAACGTTCAATTCAACCACAATTACTGAATGGAACGACCGCACAAAAACACTTCTGGCTCTTCAAGACCAATGGAATGCTATCAAAGGTTTCATGCCAAAAGAAAAAGGCAAGGATTTAAGTGATAAATTCTGGGCTGATATCAAGACTTTCTTCCGTAATAAAACTGAATTCTTTAAGGTTTTAGAATCAAAGCGTGATGAGAATTTAGTAGCAAAAACCGCCATTATTGCAGAAGTGGAAGCACTTTTAGCAAGTGAAGATGAGTCGCAGGAAGCAACTAATACGGTTATTCGTTTGCAAAAAGAATTCCGTGATATTGGTCATGTGCCTGAAAAAGACAAAGATTCAATTTACGAGAAATTTAAAACGGCTTGTGATGCTTTCTTTAATGCGAAACGTGCTAAGAATCAACACGTTGAAAAAGATTTTGAAGCTAATTTAGCAAAGAAAACTACGTTGTGTGATACTATCGAAGCGGAATCTGTGGAAGGAGCAAATACGGCTCGTTTATCAGAATTTAAAGCAGAATGGTCGGCCGTTGGATTTGTTCCAAAGAAAGATATGCAGACAATTGGTAAGCGTTATATCAACGCCATCAATAAGTACGTGAGTGCAATGGGCAAACTTTCGAGCCAGGAAAAAGAGCAATTAACAATGACCGACAGTCCACGTCCTCCAAGAGGTGACCGTCCAGAAAGAAGTGCTGGCGGACGTAATGAACGTTTTGAGCGTAATAACGACAGAGGTGGCAACCGAGATTATAATTCAAATAGAGGAGACTATAGTTCAAACCATGCTGCCGGTGGAAATAGCGATGCACGTCGTAAAATTCAAACGCTTGAAAATGATGTTGCTACGTACAGAAATAACTTAGAATTTTTTGCAAAATCTAAAAATGCAGATAAATTCCGTCAAGATGTTGAAGCAAAAATTCAATTGGCCGAGAAGGAAATTGCTAAATTGAAGGAGTTGGCGAAGTAGAGTAATGAATTAAAAAAAGGCGGACAGAGATGTTCGCCTTTTTTTATGGAATTTAAGTACACTGAACCCAATACATCATCTCTCCGTTATTATTCTAAATCGCAAAACAACAATATGGCTCGAAATTCCCCCAAAGATTCTACCGACAACAAACCCAATATGCGTGAACGATTCAAGGCTTTAAAAAACCTTCCCGCCTTTTTGAAAGAGGTTTATCAGACTTCACCTTCCCTCACGATTAGCAATATTTCCCTCCGTTTAATTCGTGCTGGAATGCCTGTTTTGGCTTTGTATGTAGCAAAATTAATCATCGACGAAGTCATTTTTCAAGTCAATCATCATACCCAAAATTTACAACAACTCTTCTTTTTAATTGGAATGGAATTCGTTCTAGCCATCGTAGGCGATTTACTTTCGAGAGGCATTAGCTTGACTGATAGCTTATTGGGTGATTTATTTGGCAATAGAACTTCTATCCAATTAATGCAACACGCTGCCTCTTTGGACTTAGCTCAATTTGAAGATGCTACTTTTTATGACAAACTCGAACGTGCCAGACAACAAACTGCTGGACGTACCATTTTGCTCTCGCAGACACTCGCACAAGGACAAGATTTTATTACAATGGGCTTACTTTTAATTGGGCTGATTGCCTTCAATCCTTGGTTGATTTTGTTGCTTTTAGTAGCGGTGATTCCTTCTTTTTTGGGTGAATTACACTTTAATGCCAAAAGCTATTCCCTCCAATTTGGTTGGACTCCCCAACGGCGTGAATTGGATTATTATCGCTTTATTGGGGCGAGTGATGATACCGCCAAAGAGGTAAAATTGTTTGGTTTATCCGATTTCTTGATTGAGCGTTTTAAGAATTTATCCATTCTTTATTTTAACGAAAATCGTAAATTATCCATCGAAAGAGCCGTTTGGGGAAGTTTACTGTTGGCGGTGGGAACATTGGGATATTTTGCAGCTTATGGCATCATTATTATTCAGACAGTTAATGGTGTAGTAACGGTGGGTAGCCTAACTTTTTTAGCGGGTTCATTTCGACAATTACGTTCTTTATTAGAAGGAATTTTAGGACGATTTAATAATATTTCGCAAGGAGCGTTGTATTTGAATGATTTGTTTGAATTTTATAGAATTATTCCAAAAATAACCTCTCCTGCCAATCCAAGAGCATTTCCTAAAATTATTCAAGAAGGTTTTCGTTTTGAAAATGTTGGTTTTAAGTATCCAAATTCGGATAAATGGGCAAATAGACATTTAGATTTTACACTTCAAGTAGGAGAAAAATTAGCACTAGTCGGAGAAAATGGAGCGGGAAAAACCACACTCGTAAAACTCTTAGGGCGACTTTATGACCCCGACGAAGGACGAATTTTATTGGATGGATACGATTTAAAGGAGTATAATCTCATTGAACTTCGGGAACATATTGGAGTAATTTTTCAAGATTTTCAACGGTTTCAATTTACGGCAGGAGATAATATTGCGGTTGGAGATATAGTGCATCGAGAAGAATTAACGGAACTCCAACGAGCGGCTCAACAAAGTTTGGCAGATTCTGTAATCGACAAGTTACCAATGACTTACAACCAACCTCTCGGACGAAGGTTTGCAAATGGTATTGAATTATCAGGTGGAGAATGGCAAAAAGTAGCTCTCGCAAGGGCTTACTTACGAGAAGCAGACGTTCTTATTTTGGATGAACCCACAGCCGCATTGGATGCACGGGCAGAATATGAAGTTTTCAGACGATTTGCAGATTTGACAAAAGGGAAAACGGCTATTTTAATATCACACCGTTTTTCAACCGTAAGAATGGCGGATAGAATTTTGGTGTTGGATAAAGGTCAAGTCTTGGAAATTGGAACCCATGAACAGTTATTAGCCAAAGGTGGTCGCTATGCAGAATTATTTAATTTGCAGGCAGAAGGCTATCGATAAATGAGAAAAATCATCCACATAGATATGGACGCATTTTATGCTTCCGTTGAGCAACAGGACAACCCTGAATTGCATGGAAAACCTGTGGCTGTGGGTGGTTCTCGTGAACGTGGCGTGGTAGCGGCTGCCAGTTATGAAGCCCGTAAATTTGGTGTTCGGTCGGCGATGGCATCGGTAGTAGCGGCTCGGAAGTGTCCTAATCTGATATTTGTGAAACCTCGATTTGATGCCTATAAATTAGCTTCTAATCAAATCAGAGAAATATTTTTGGAATATACACCGCTCGTTGAACCGCTTTCTTTAGATGAAGCGTATTTGGATGTTACTGAAAATCTAAAAGGAATTTCCTCGGCCACTGAAATTGCCAAAGAAATAAAAATAAAAGAACGCACAGGGCTTACGGCTTCAGCGGGTATTTCTTACAATAAATTTTTGGCAAAATTAGCTTCCGATTATAAAAAACCCGATGGCTTATTTGTGATAAAACCCAATCAGGGAGAAAAATTTGTGGAGGTTTTGGACGTATATCGTTTTCATAGAATTGGAAAATCACAGCCGAGAAAATGAAGCAAATGGAAATTTTCACGGGTATGGATTTACGACAAGAAGATGAAGCATTTCTGAGAAAACATTTTGGTAAAGCAGGGGGATATTATTTCGACATTGCCCGAGCTATTGATAATCGTCCAGTAAATCCCGACAGAATTAGAAAATCAATTGGTTCTGAAAATACATTTGAATCAGATTTAGCAACTCGCATTGGATTAGAAGCAGGATTATTGCCCCTCATTGAAGATGTCTGACGGTATTGTGAACGTACACGAGGCTACGGAAGAACGATCAATTTAAAAGTTAAACATCTTGACTTTCAACAAATTACAAGAAGTAAAGCTACCCTATCTCCTATCATGGAAAAAGCATTTTTTGAGAGAATTTCTTTTAATTTATTAGAACAAATTCAGCCCGTAGAGAAGAGCGTTAGGCATCTCTCTTTCTAATTTAGAATTTACGGATTAAATGGTTGGGAAACAACTAACTTTCAATTTCTAAGACAGCATTTACAAGTATATAAATGATTTAACCATCAACGTAAAATTATGGAATAGTGAAACTCGTAAGCTCAAGAGTTATTGTAATTTTTACGATTTAAAACTTATTTTTAAAAGACTATTTAATAGCATTTCACATACAAAAAAACGGATTACACATCATTTGTGCGGATATCAGATTATTCTACGATAATTTTGTCTCCGCAAGTTTTATATTTCTCATCTTATTTTTAATGTACCACTAACGCATTATTCTATATGAACATTATCCCTGAATTTTGTATCATTTCTAAAGGGAAAATGGATTTTATTTATCAAAAAAAGAAAATCCCTTTAACGGAAATAATCATGCTTCAAGCAGTTGCCAACTATACTTATTTTCATTTACTGAACGGAAAAAAAATAGTCATTTCTCGTACAATGAAACTGTTTGATAGGCTCTTGAAAGATCATCAATTTACCCGTATTCATCGTTCATTTATCATCAATGAATCACACTTAAAAAGTTATGATGCTAATAAAGAATGCATCATGCTGAGCAATGATTTAGAAGCAATGATTTCGAGAAGAAAAAAAAGAACCTTAAAGTATACAGCAGATTTTAAGGAAATATTGTGGGAAAATTAAGCGTAAAAAATCCTTCCGAAATCAATTCAGAAGGATTTTTCAGGTATTAATATCACCAAAAATTATGCCTTGTACATCACTTTCTTAACCGCCTCGATTGTTCCAGCAACGCTTGGAAGAATGGCTTCTAAAAGTGATTGTGCGTAAGGTAATGGTAAATCTTTTGAGTTTACACGAATAACAGGTGCATCCATAAAATCGAACGCCCAACGTTGGATGTTATAAGCAATTTCAGAAGAAAGTGCCGCAATTGGATTGGCTTCTTCCACAACTACACAACGATTTGTCTTCTTTACTGAGTTGATAACTGTCTCATAATCAATAGGTTTTACCGTTCTAAGGTCAATAACTTCCACATTGATTCCCATTTTTGTTAATTCAGCAACCGCTGGCATCACAACTCTCGAAAGCATTTTTCCAAATGTCACAATCGTTACGTCCGTACCTTCTTTTACAATATTTGCCTTTCCAATCGGAATTAAATATTCTCCATCTGGCACAAGTCCTTTGTCGCCGTACATTAATTCTGATTCCATGAAAATAATTGGATTATTATCACGAATGGCAGATTTCAATAATCCTTTGGCATCGGCAGGATTTGAAGGAACAACCACTTTCAAACCTGGAGTATTGGCAAACCAGTTTTCAAAATTTGAAGAGTGTTGAGATGATAATTGTCCAGCATTTCCTGTAGGTCCACGAAACACGATTGGGCAAGAATATTGTCCGCCCGACATAGACATCAACTTTGAGGCAGAGTTAATTATTTGATCGATGGCTACCAACGAGAAGTTGAAAGTCATAAATTCAACAATTGGACGCAATCCGTTAGCAGCTGATCCTACGGCAATCCCTGCAAAACCTAATTCGGCAATTGGTGTATCAATCACACGGTCTGGACCGAATTCATCCAACATTCCTTGTGATACTTTATAAGCTCCATTATATTCGGCTACTTCTTCGCCCATTAAATAAACCGATGCGTCTCTACGCATTTCCTCATTCATGGCTTCACGGAGTGCCTCTCTGTATTGTATTTCTCTCATTTTAAAATTATCAGTTTATAAGCTACGAGTTTTAGGGATTCATAGTTACACAAATTTAGGCAAGAAAGTTTATTTTGCCAACGTAGAGTTAGATTAGTTATTAGTTTTGAATTAAAATCTATTTCCCAAATGATATCCCGACAAAAAAGCCCCTTCCACATTTCCCATTCCAAAACCATCTCCTGCCAAATATATAGCTTGATTTTCTATTTGATAAAAATGTGCTTCATAACGCTTCGTAGCGTTACTAAATCGCCAACGATGGGTTTGTGAAGAAACAATATTTTCAGAATTAATGTATTGATTTACAGAGGATAACATATCTTTTGCCACTTCATTTACATCATCATCGAAACGTTTAGCACTATACGCTGAAGAAGCATGAATTGTAACCGTAGGAATCTGTGTAATGCCTTTTTGAAAATTATCGGCAATCCAAGAAACGGGCTGATTTTCCAAAATAATTCCTCCGCTCACTATTTTAGTAGGCTCTTTCAAAACTGCCACCACTGCAATGCAAGGCTCATATTTAATCTCTCCAAGCACAGATTTATCATTTTCAGAAAAAAGCATTTTCGAGTTTTGAAAAAGGTCAATGATTTGCGGAATTGGCATCGTAATGACCAACTTATCAAAAGGATAAATATTCCCTGATTCAGTTTTTACAGTATTATTCTCTATTAAAACAACCTTTTCGTTAACTAAAACAGGGAGCAGTGAAGCCATTTTTTTGGGAATAGTATTCATGCCCTTTGCTCCTATATAACGGACGTTTTCACGTTGGACAAGATGCCATTCTGCCGTAATATTATCTGATTGCAATTCCGAAATAAGCGTTTGAAATTCAGTTGTTTTTACTGAAAAATACTGAGCTCCGTGATCCGCTTTTGCGTTTTCAATGGTGCGGGTAGACATCCTCCCTCCTACGCCCCGACCTTTGTCCAGAACTGTTACTTCATACCCTTTTTGCATTAAAATTCTGGCGGCAGAAAGTCCCGCCATTCCTGCTCCAATGATGATTATTTTCACGATGTTTTGCTTTGATTATAGAGAATATAACTTGATTTTCACGGAAGATGTTTTAGAAATATCACTTTACTTCCTCCACCGAAACCCACATATTCAGAAGTTCCATATCTCCAAATTGGCTGGCAAAAGCCACATCATTAGCATCCCGCCCATAGGCAATTATTACTCTATTTCCCTTCGGAAAATCCTGAGTAGCGTCAAAAGTGTACCATTTATCGCCAACGTAAGCCTCAAACCAAGCGTGTAAATCCATGGGTTTTAAATCGTGGAGATAACCCACAACCATACGTGCGGGAATATTCAAAGCACGACAAAGTGCTAAACAAAGGTGTGTAAAATCACGACAAACACCTGTTTTTGTCTGAACAATATCAAAAGCAGAAGTCGAAGACGAGCTTCTACCATATTCATAAACAATGTGAGTTTTTACCCATTGTCGAATAGCATCTACTTGTGCATAACCCAAAGGAATATTTTGCGTAATTTCAAAGGCAAGAGAAAACAATTTATCGGATTCACAATAACGACTTGGCAACATATAAATAATTGCCTCATTCGGAAGATTTTCAACGGGAACAAAACCAGCGTCAAAATCAACTTCAACATCGGACTGAGTTTCCACAATTGAAGAGGTATTGATTGTTAATTTACCGAGCGTAGCAAACATTCGTTGACATAAATTTCCGTAAACATCTTGATATTCTGAAAAGGGAATATTGGGAGAAAGTACGTAATTTTCTTCTATAATTTGTTGCTGTAAACCATTCTGAGGACGAAGCATTAAAATTAATGAGGCATTTTCTTTTAATTCATAAACGAGCTGACAAGCAACTTTTAATTTCATTTTGTGGTAGGGAAAAAGATATACACAAAGATAACTTTTTCCTTATCAGAATGGTTCTATGGGCTGATTATTAACCAAATTATTGTTAAAAAAATTGAAATTTTACTTATTATTTATCCATAAAAAAATAAAACTTCAACCTTAATTCCATATTTCACTATCCTAATGATAATAATTATTGTTAAAAACCAATTACGCCAAAATAAGCCTTCTTTCGCTTCAATTCCGTATCAAAAAGCAAAGGGTAATCTTTTCTACCTCTGATTGGAAAATTATCTAACCACGTTGTTTTGTCCGATAAATTCCAGAAAGTTATGCCCGTAATCGTGTCTTTATATTTTCTAAAAACGTCAAATAACTTCTTGTAATGGTCAGCCTGTTTTTGTTCCATCTCAGGGGTAAATTCACTTTTACCTGTAAATGCTTCTTTGACTACTTCGTGCTGTTTTGGATGTACTGAAATATCTAATTCTGTGATTTGAACCTTTAATCCTAAACTTGCAAATTTGGTAATGGATTCCGCTAATTCTTGGGTAGTAGGCTCATATAATGACCAATGAGCTTGCAAGCCAACACCATTAATAGGCACACCTTTTTCGACTAAACTCTTGACAACCAAATAAATTTTGTCTCTTTTTACTTTATTTTCAGTATTATAATCATTGTAAAAAAGTTGAGCATTTGGGTCGGCTTCGTGAGCATATTCAAAGGCTCGTTGAATATATTCTTCACCAATAATTTCTAAAAATTTAGATTTTCTATAAATGTCAACTCCTCCATCAGGTACGGCTTCGTTTACCACATCCCATGCGTAAATTTTGCCTTTGTAACGAGAAACAACGTCCGTAATATGGCGTTTCATTCGTTGCAAAAGTACTTGTTTAGTTACTTGTTTTCCCAATGAATCTTTGAAAAACCACGTAGGCGTTTGATTGTGCCAACACAGCGTATGACCTCGTAATTTTAATTTATTTTTTACCGCAAAATCAGCAATTTTATCCGCATCTGTCCAATTGTAACGGTTTTCTTCAGGATGAATTGGCCCCATCTTCATGGCATTTTCAGGAGTCATACTGCTGAATTCTTTCAAGATTAAGGCTGATTCTGGGCTCGCATCCATCAATCTCGGACTAACAGCGACACCAATAGGGAAATAGTTTTTGTAATAATCTTTCAAGCCTTTTTCGGATTGTGAAAATCCAATAAGATTATAAAAAAACTGGATTGTAAAGAAGAAGATTAATGATTTTTTCATACCAAATAATTATATTTTTCATAAGTTTCGGCAAGATAATGGGATTGTGTAAAAATGCTATCCTGTTAAGTAGAAAAGAGTAGGAAATAAGTGAATAATTAAATCTTATTTTTCTAAATAATAAAAAATCATTTAAGAAGTTGTATTTACAATATTAATTCATTTTTGTAATTTTATGTAATATTCTTAAAAACTAACCAATGAAACGTAATTTTCTTGTTTTATTAACAGGTATTTCCTTTATAATAAGTTGTAAAAAGGACAATGGTGAGTGGAAAAAAGCGGCTGAAAATCCAGAATTTTTACGCCGTACCCAACTCCAAGTGACAGAATCCATCATTCACGATATTTTTCCTCCACCCGTTTCGAGTCGCATATATATGTATGCGTCCTTGGCGGCGTATGAGGCAGGGATTGCAGGAAATCCAAAATACCAATCAATGGTTGGGCAGTTAAAAGGGTTCAAAAAAGTGTATTCCTTAGATACCACCAAAAAAATCTGTAATGGTTTAGCGGCGACTCGTGCTTTTTTAACGATTGGGAAAAACCTAACTTTTGCCCAAGATGTGTATGTTGGTTTTGAAGAGAAATTATGGAAAGAGTATAAAGCCACAGGAATTCCATCGGATATTTACGAAAACTCGATTGCTTTTGGCGATTCTGTAGCCGCTTCAATTATGAATTATTCTAAGAAGGATAATTATAAACAAACTCGTGGATTCAGATATACAGTTACCAATTTGCCGGGTACTTGGACACCCACTCCACCCGCATACATGGATGCCGTTGAGCCTAATTGGATGAAGATCAGACCTTTGACTCTTGATACTTGTTGTCAATTTCCTCCCTTAGCACCTTCAAAATTCGATTTAACGAAAGGAAGTCAATACTATAATGAAGTAATGGATTCTTATAATACCGTAAAAAACTTGACGGAAGAACAAAGAGACATTGCCAACTTTTGGGACTGTAATCCTTTCAAAATGAATATTACGGGTCATGCGATGTTTGCCACGAAAAAAGTTTCCCCTGGTGGACATTGGATGGGAATTACTTCCTTAGTTACTCGCCAACAAAAAGCGGATTTAGGACAAACTCTTGAGGCCTATTTATTAACTTCAATGGCTATTTTTGACGGTTTTATTTCGTGTTGGACAGAGAAATATCGTACCGTTAGAGTACGTCCTGAGAGTATTATTAACGCTAATATTGATAAAGATTGGGTTCCCGTTTTACAAACCCCTCCCTTCCCAGAATATCCTTCAGGACACTCGGTTGTTTCTGCGGCGGCAATGGTGGTTTTGAATAAAACTTTAGGTAGTAATGTTGCATTCTCAGATTCTACGGAAATTGCTTATGGTTTACCAGTCAGGAAATTCAACTCTTTTACGGAGGCTGCACAAATGGCATCAATCAGTCGTTTATACGGAGGAATTCATTTTCGCCCTGCCTTAACTAATGGTTTTATAGAAGGAGAACAGGTTGGAAATTGGATTTTGAAAAAGGTGAAGACAAGACGATAAAATTTATTTTCACGGAATAATTAAATATTATAGAACAATATAAAGAATCTGTATTGGAATAGTTATATTTTTAACCATTCTTAGAATCTTTCTTCGTAAATTTGTGTCAAGATTAAAATTAGTGTTGAGACCATAGTATTAGAGTATTTGGTATTCAATTTTTTTTCAAGAAACTATAACAAAGTTTTGCTCAATACTAAAACAAACCAAAGACTCTCTACGAAAATTGAAAGATTATGAAGTACGATTTATTATTGGCGGAATTGATTGTGAAGAAATCACACAACCGCACAGAAGTATCACAGATTTCTGAAAATCAGGAATCTAAAAAAGTTTGGTTAGAGCGTTTTTTTGAATTTTTAACGCCTAAGGATATTTACATTGCCACAAGATAGCAATTCATAAAAATGTATGAAGCCCCTTCAATTTTTTTTGTTGGGGCTTTTTATTGGAATAATGGGTATGGAGGTCAATCTCGAAACTTTTTATTAATTGTTTACGTAACTATGGTATCTTCCCAATAATACTATTTGAGTTTTTTTTCTCAAATTTGTATTATAAATCTGAATTCGTAATAATGAAAAAAATAGTCCATAAACATCCGCTAGCAATTCGCTGGTTTCATTGGTTAAATTTTCCCTTACTTTTTGTCATGATTTGGTCTGGTATGTTGATTTACTGGGCAAATGATATATACAAAATTCAGGTAGGAAAAACAGTCCTTTTCAATTTCTTTCCTGAAAGTTTTTATGCTTTTTTGGGAATCTCTGGACAGTTAGCGAAAGGTATGGCATGGCATTTTGCCACGATGTGGTTATTTACTATCAATGGAATTTCATACTTTCTCTACACTTTCATTTCAGGTGAATGGCGATTAATTATTCCAGAGAAAAAATCCTTTAAAGAGGCTTGGCAAGTGGTTTTGTATGATTTAGGAATTAGTAAAGTTTGTCCGCCTCAAGATAAATATAATGCTGCCCAAAGGATTGTTTATACGTTGGTAATTGTAATGGGTTTTGGTTCAATTCTCACGGGTTGGGCAATTTTCAGACCTATCCAATTATCACAGCTAACAACAATTTTAGGAGGCTACGAAGCGGCAAGGTTAGAGCATTTTGTGCTTACCATTGGGTTTGTTTTATTTTTTATAGTCCATATTCTGCAAGTAATCAAAGCTGGATGGAAAAATTTTCAGAGCATTATTACTGGATTTGAAGTAAAAGAAAAATCATGAAAGAAGAACTAACAACCGACCAACAAATTAGACGCAAAACTATCAAAGCTTTCGTGGGTTTTGGGTTAGCCAGTCTCGTCCCGATTGGCGTATGGAAGTGGATAAATTCCAGACCAGAACTTAACAATACACTTGCTCCTTTACGAAAGACTTTGGAATTCAATGAACGATTAACAGGAAAATTATTAGCAGATAGCCATCTAGCTCCTACTTTTCCGTTATCGCAAGCTCAAAAAAAAGTTCGGGTAAATGGTACAGAAGGCTTATTGAGTCCAATTGAAGCAAATTATAAAGTCAAAATAGAATCGGGAAATAATATATTTGAAGTTAGTTTGGATGAACTAAAGGCATTACCAAAACAAGAAATTATCTTTGAATTTAAGTGTATCGAAGGCTGGTCGCAAATTCAACATTGGGCAGGTGTACGTTTTGTAGATGTGATGAATCATTATAAAATTGGACAAAAAGATGCAGATAATTTATATAAATATGTAGGTATGGAAACACCCGATGATAAATATTACGTAGGAATTGATATGCCAAGTGCCGTGCATCCGCAAACGATTTTAGCGTATGAAATGAACGGAAAACCACTTATTGACAAAAAACACGGTTCGCCTTTACGATTAATTATTCCTGTAAAATATGGTTATAAAAGTTTGAAAAGAATCGGTGTAATTAAGTTTTCGGATACTCGCCCAAAGGATTATTGGGCATTGTTTGGATACGATTATTTTGCTGGACTTTAAGAAAAACTAATAATATTTAGTAGCAAGCTCTAAAGGCTTGCTTTTTCTTTTAATCTTTGGTAAAAAATACCGTATTTTGCTATATTTAAACGATGTGAGAGAACATCTTGTTATACATACATGAATCTAATAAAAGTTGCCGCAGGGGTTGTGAATCAAACACCACTTGCTTGGGAAAGCAATAAAAACAATATCATCAGTAGCATTGAAGATGCTAAGAATCAAGACATTAGTCTTCTTTGTTTACCAGAATTATGTATCACTGGGTATGGATGCGAAGATATGTTTTACGCACAATCCACTTGTGATACTGCCATGGAAATGTTGCAGGAAATTGTGCCTCATACTTCAAGCATTGCAGTTTGTGTGGGTTTACCTATTCGGGTTTTCAATCATGTTTATAATGCAGCTTGTTTAATTGTAAACAAACAAATTAGAGGTTTTGTATGCAAAAAAAATCTGGCAAACAACGGCATTCACTACGAGACTCGATGGTTTCAACATTGGCCTATGGGCGAGCGTACAGAAATGCGTTTGGGCGAATTTACATATCCTGTAGGAGATTTTGTTTTCGATGTTGGGGGCGTAAAAATTGGTTTTGAAATATGTGAAGATGCTTGGATTGCTAATCGTCCAGGTCGTGATTTTTATAATCAAGGGTGTGATGTAATTATGAATCCAACGGCTTCTCATTTTTCATTTCTCAAAACTCAAACCCGTGAAAGACTTATTCAAGACGGTTCTCGGGCTTTTGGTGTGGCGTATATTTATGTCAATTTATTGGGAAATGAGTCAGGGAGAGCTATTTTTGATGGAGATGCAATGGTGGCTCAAGCGGGTGAAATGTTGGTTTCGGGAACAAGATTTTCCTATAAAGACTATTATTTAACTACGGCAGTAATTGATTTAGACAAAATTCGATTAGAACAAACGCAAAATCGAATTACTTTCAAGTCCTCAAATCCTGTTCAAGTATTATTTGATTATCCAGAAATTGATCCCATTAAAAATGTTTACGCATTGGAAAATTGGGA
>JANXRS010000093.1 GCA_025356745.1 Arcicella sp. | reverse complement strand
AAAACCAGATTCAAATTTTCATCAATTTATTATTTCTGGCAAAATTACAGTTATAAAATTGTACTATTCATTGATTTTAAACTCAAAATTGCATTTTTAAATGCGTTCAACCTGATATAAATAGATAATTGGTGAAAAATAATACAGAATTTACTACATTAGTGGAGAAATGTTAAAAAATATAGTTTTTATTAAAAAAATAAAATTTAGTCTAATATATTTTATACATCATTTTTGTAGAATAAATATATAATATAAATCGGTAAATTTAATTACCACCCCTGATTGGTTCACAGGTGTTGAATCAGATTGTTAAATTTTTGAAACGTAAGTTAGGCAGATATGGCAAATAGAAAACCCTATTCCCCTCGAGCTGGTAACGGCCAATATCAAGACTTGTCGCCTGTAAAGCAAATGAGTAAGAAAATTAAAACGATCTTGGTAGATGACGAAAGGTTAGCCCGCCAAGAATTAAAGTATTTGTTGCAAGAATATCCAGATATTCACATCATTGACGAAGCAGAAAATGTTGATGATGCTTTGGAAAAAATTCACCGCCTGCAACCAGATTTGATTTTCCTTGATATTGAAATGCCAGAAAAAAGTGCCTTCGATTTGTTGAGTGACCTTGAATATGTTCCAAAAGTGGTTTTCGTAACGGCTTATAATCAATATGCAATTCAGGCTTTTGAGTCGGAAGCGATGGATTATCTGTTGAAACCAATGAAATCAGAACGCTTGGCGAGGACTATCGAAAAAGTGCGGTCAGATATTCAGCAACATCGTATTACTGAAGCAGTTTCTGAAAGCAGACTTCCAGTTCAAAAACGAATTTTCTTGAAAGACGGTGAGAAATGTTATTTTGTACGTTTAACAGAAATTTATATGATTGAATCAGTAGGAAATTATTGTCGTTTCCATTTTGGAAATGAGCGCCCTATGATTCATCGATCATTGAACAAAATTCAAGAACGTTTAGACCCGCATGTTTTCTTCCGTGCGAATCGTCAGCAAATTATTAATACCGAATATATTGCCAATATCGAATCTTATTATAAAGGTGGAATGAAGGTAAATCTTAATAATGGTATTGAATTGGAAATTTCAACCCGTAACTCGGTTGCTTTTAAAGAAATGATGGGTATGTAAAATATAAGTTAAGAAGTTCAGTAAAATCTTCAAGAGTTTTTTATTCTGCACTTGATTAATTTGCATTCCTTTTAAAAGAATATTTGTCAAAATGAACTATGGAAATAATATAATATATTATCTAAGTTATTATTTGGTTTCGGCAAATAGGTATTTTTTCTTATTCTATCTTTTTTAAATGATTAATATTGTTTAAAAAAATATCTGCACAAATATTATTTTAGGGTTAACAGTGGCGGCTGTTAACCTTTTTTTATTTCAATTTCTAAATAATTACGAAATATATTATCTTTGTTTAATGCGTACTCTAACTTTGCTTTATACCATCTGGGCAACCTTTTGGTTTATTTTTCTCTTCGTTTTACTGTTTCCACTTTTCTGGTTATTTCTTCAAAAACCTGAATGGAAATCTAAAGCTCATTACCTCAATAGATTGTGGGGTAAGCTATTTTTTTCTATTGCAGGTATTCCTGTAAAGGTTCAATATGACTTCGAGCCAGATTTGAAAAAAACTTATGTTTTTTGTGCAAATCATTTTTCGTATGTTGATATAGCTGCGATGGGAATAATTATAAAAAACTACTATGCTTTTGTGGGTAAATCTTCTATTAAAGGCATTCCATTATTTGGTTATATGTTCACCAAATTGCATATCCAAGTGGATAGAGGAGACAAAAATAGCCGAGTAACATCCATGACTCGTTCCTTAAAAGAATTGCAAAGTGGGCGAAGTGTAATGATTTTTCCTGAAGGAGGAATTTGGTCAAAAAATATTCCAAAAATGTTGTTACCCTTAAAAGATGGAGGATTTGCAATGGCAATTAAACAGCAAATTCCAATTGTTCCAATAACGTTTTTGAATAATTATAAAATTATGCAAGAGGGCAAATTTGCCATTTATCCACATACGCTTCGAGCAATTGTTCATAAACCGATTGATACAACAGGTATGACTAAAGATGATGTAAATTCATTGAAAAATTCTTACTATGAGGTCGTTCAAGGTGCCTTGGATAATTATAAAGCATAAAATCATCATATTACCGTTTAATAGTTATTTCAACCAATCAACGACTTATTGTTTCTCAGATTGATTTCATAATTATTAATTTGTACAAAATTATAAATTGAAAAAATATGAACTCACACGAAATTGATTACAAAATTATTGGCGAGGATATTCAACTCGTAGAAATTGAACTTGACCCTAACGAAACTGTGATTGCGGAGGCTGGCTCAATGTGTTATATGGAAGATGGTATCACTTTTGAAACAAAAATGGGAGATGGTTCGAGTGGCGATAGTTCAGTAATGGGTAAATTATTCCAAGCAGGTTCACGTTTACTAACGGGTGAATCTTTATTTATGACTCATTTTACCAATCGTGGCATTGGAAAAAAAAAGGTAGCCTTTTCTGCTCCGTATCCAGGGACAATTATTCCAATTAATTTATCGACTTTGCCTGGAAATACACTTATTGCACAAAAAGATAGTTTCTTGTGTGCGGCTTTGGGAACGAAGGTTTCGATAACTTTCAATCAAAAAATTGGGGCTGGTTTTTTTGGTGGAGAAGGATTTATTTTAGAGAAATTACAAGGTGATGGTTTGGTATTTGTTCACGCAGGAGGAACTATTATTGAAAAAAAATTGAATAACGAAACTCTCAGAATTGACACAGGCTGTATTGTAGCTTTTGAGCAAAATTTGAGTTATGATATTCAGCGGGCGGGTAATTTAAAATCAATGATTTTTGGTGGAGAAGGCATTTTCTTAGCAACCATGCACGGAACTGGAAGAGTTTGGATTCAGTCGATGCCCATTTCAAAATTGATTCGTGCCGTGAGTCCTTATAGTGGAAATGCTAAAAAAGAAAGTGGGTCAGTTTTGGGTGGTTTGGGGAATTTGTTAGGTGATTAATTAATAGTAAACATTTATTAGTAAAACGATAATCATTAAATAATTGATTATTGTTCAGGTTGAACGCATTTAAAAATGCAATTTTGAGTTTAAAATCAATGAATAGTACAATTTTATAACTGTAATTTTGCCAGAAATAATAAATTGATGAAAATTTGAATCTGGTTTTAGGTTTATGTTAACATAAATAC
>JANXRS010000091.1 GCA_025356745.1 Arcicella sp. | reverse complement strand
TAAAACTCAAAAATAAAAAAGATTATTAATTACCACTAAGACACGAAGACGCTAAGATACACACTATCTGACTTGGCGACTTCGTGTCTTTGCGGTTTAAAATGAATTTCAAATGAAAAAACTATTCTTTTTTTCCTTCATTTTGTGCTTATCTTATCTTGGATTTTCACAAAATAAATTCAAAACTGTCAAGCGTTCGGATGTGATTATTCCGCAAGAAACTAACGAAAAACCAGTTGATAATTCAGAATTTAAAAATTCTATTGCTCACCCAAAATATTTAACAAAACCTTCTGATAATCAGACCTATATGAATCTGATTTCTAAGAATTCTGGACTTAAAATCACCGTTGATGAAAACGGTATGCCTTCGATGATTGAAGGAATTCCAACGAATGTAAAAAAAGGTTCTCGGAGTGCCAGAATGTCGGCATTGGCATCGTCTGCGTACAATTATTTGGAAGCCGTAAAGCCCTTCTTAAAACTCGAAAATCCAGAGGTAGAACTGGATATTTTAAAAAGTGAAACAGACGAAATCCAGACCACTCATTTACGTATGCAGCAAATTTATAAAGGTATATTCGTATATGGAGGTGAAATGATTTTACATAAAAAAGAAAACCAAGATGTGTCTTTGTTGAATGGACATTTCTACCCAACGCCTCAAATTGAAAATGTAAAACCTTTATTATCAGAGGTGAATGTTGGAAAATTAGCCATATTGGATGTCAGTAAAACTTCCACGGTGAAACCAATGACGGCAACGGAAATGGTAATGTTAAAATACGAAAAGCCTAAAACGGAATTGATTATTTATCATCAAAACGAAAAAGCTGATGGCGAACACTTGGCATATCACATAACGGTTCGTCCAAATTTTTTGGAAAGATGGATTTATGTAATTGATGCCAATTCTGGCGAAGTCTTAGATAAATATAATTACACTTGCACGCTTGATGGCGTAGCAAAAGCTAATGCAAATGACTTGAATGGTATAAGCAGAAGTATTAATACTTATCAATCAGGAAGTAATTATGTATTAATTGATGCGACTAAATCAATGTATAAATCCAATGTTGGTGTAAAAGCGGATGACCCGCAGGGCGTTATTTGGACAATTGATGCCACAGACTCAAAAGTAAGTGAAGATTTAACAATTCGTCAAATCTCTTCGACCAATAATACTTGGAGTAATAGTCAAAAAGGTATCTCGGCTCATTATAATGCAGGAGTTGCTTATGATTATTACCTAAAAACACATGGAAGAAATTCATTAAATGGAAAAGGCGGAACGATTGTCTCCATCATAAATATTACCGATGAAGATGGAAAAGGATTCGATAATGCCTTCTGGAACGGGGAATATATGGGTTATGGAAGTGGAGGAACGTATTTTAAACCTTTGGCGGGTGGCTTGGATGTGGGCGGACATGAAATGACGCATGGAGTTATCGAAAACATGGCAAACTTAGCATATAAAAGTCAATCTGGAGCCATTAATGAATCATTGGCAGATTGTTTTGGGGCAATGATTGAACGTAAAAATGGGGTTGATGGCTGGCGTATCGGTGAAGATGTGATGAAAGGGAATGCCTACCCAACGGGTTGTTTGCGGGATTTAGCGAATCCAAATAATGGTGGAAGAAGTTTGAATGACAATGGTTATCAGCCTGCCACGATGAGTTACTATTATTCAGGTTCAGAAGATAATTATGGCGTGCATATTAACTCAGGCATACCCAATAATGCTTTTTATCGCTTTGCAACAGCAAATGGAATGAGTAAAGAAAAAGCCGAAAAAATTTACTACCGTGCTTTGGCTTTTTACTTAACTCGTACTTCAAAATTCTTAGACCTTCGCCGTGCTGTTATTCAATCAGCTACAGATTTGAAGAGTTCGGGCATAACTGATGCTGACATTAATAACGCCAAATTAGCTTTTGATGCGGTTGGAATTACGGACGGAAATGCTCCAAATCCAACGCCCACTAATCCAACAAAACCAATTCCTCCAGCACCCAAAGCGGACATACCTGTTAACAATGGAACGGAAGGTCTATTGAGTTATGACCCTGTGGCTAAAAAATTGTATAAATCAAGTACGAAAGGAGAAGTTGATGTTAATAGTTTTGTAGAATTAGTGGCAAATATTGTGATTGAAAATAAGCCAACTGTGCCAGATGATGGAATGTATGCCTATTTTGTTGCGGGAGACGGCTTTATAAAAAGAGTAAATTTAGTAGGAACACCCAAAGTTGAAAACATATCCGCAACGGGTGTTTGGCGAAATGCGGCTGTATCGAAAGATGGCAAGAAATTGGCAGCTTTAAGAAAATTAGCTACTACAGTGGCAACCACTGATAAGCAAATTGCTGTTTTTAATTTAACCGCTGGAACAAGTAAATTATATACACTTTATAACCCAACTTATACACAAGGCGTAAACACTGGGCAAGTACAAAATGCCGATGCCATTGAGTGGGATCATCAAAGTGAAAATCTTGTTTATGATGCCTTCAATACCATTAAAAGTGCAACAGGAACGGAGTCTAATTTTTGGGATGTAGGTTTTATCAATGTATGGAATGCTTCTAAAAACGATTTTGGAACGGGGCAAATTGATAAATTATTTACCAGTTTGGAAGAAGGGGAAAATATTGGGAATCCCTCATTTTCAAAGAATTCGACCAATATTATCGCCTTCGATTATTTCATTGAAAAAGATGATTTAAACTATGTAATTGGCGTAAATACAGAACGAACGGATGGGCTTGATTTTATCTACGAAAACAATACGTTGGGTTATCCTGAATATTCACGGACGGATGATTATGTTTTGTATAATTACAGTACCACAGATTCTAAGACCAATAAAGATGTACTCAATACCTATCAAATCACGATGGATAAAAGTAGAATTAAAAGTATTATTAATACAGAGAAATACCTAATTGGACAGTCGGCGTATGCTGTTTGGTACACCGTTGGAACTCGTGTGTTGCCCACCAAACAAAATCAAACGATAAATCTAACTAAAGTACAAGATAAACTGGTAACAGATCAAGCTTTTGATGTAACAGCTACTTCAAGCTCCAATTTACCTGTTGGTTTATCAATAAAATACGGTCCAGCAACGATTTTAGGAAAACGTATCACTTTAAACGGAACCGCTGGACGTGTAAAAATATTTGCAGATCAAGAAGGAAATACTACTTATTACACAGTTTCAAAGGCTGATTCGTTTTGTGTAAATCCTTTAAAACCAACTATTTCAGTAATTAAAAAAACCGATACTGACGGTGATTATTGGGAATATACTTCCAGTGCGGTGACTGGTAATGTTTGGTATCGTGATGGAGCAATTTTGGAATCGTTAAGAGGTGCTCAAATTGTTAAAATTGTGTCAGGTTCAAAATTTAATGTTCAAGTAGTAACAACGGATGGATGTGCAAGTGTTTTATCGGATAGTCGTCAAGATGGTGCTTTTGCAAAACTACTATCAGCAGAACCTGCTTTGGAGGCAAGTGTCACGGTTTCACCCAATCCATCAAGTAATGAAATACGGATTGTTGTACCCAAAAATATCAAAATAGAATCTGCAAAATTGTTATCAATCTCAGGAAGTCAAGTACTTGAAAAACAAGGAGATAAATCAAATATAATGACCTTAGATATTTATAATTTAATTAGAGGAAATTACATTTTGCAGATAATGACTAATGAAGGGATGGTGGCCAAGAAGGTAAGTAAGGAGTAGAAAATTGCCGTCATTGATACTGTAACCAATGAGATTAATGAATATGATTTTGAAATCCTTCTTTTATGTGAGTAAAGAAATAAATTAAGACAAAACCTCCCAAAAATTAAATTTTTCGGGAGGTTTTGTTTTAGAGATTACCTTATCTCAATCCCAATTCCTTTCATCAACATACTAGCATTGAAACTATGGCAAACGCCTGCTCTAAGTTTATAATCAAAGACTAAATCATCCTTCACAACTTCAGAAGAAAAACTATAATTTTCCACAAATCCCTGATTATCAAACTCATCGCCCAATTCTACGTCATGCGTTGAGATAAATCCAGATGCTATTGTGTGGTGTAATTGTAACATCAAAGCCTTTGCCCCTTCGTGACGGTCTTTGGAGTTTGTCCCTTTCAAAATTTCATCTAAAAAGTATATTATTGGAATATTATTATTTTCAAATTGCCGATTGCCAACTGCCTCAATTAAAGTTTTTAATCGTTTCAATTCTGCATAAAATGATGATGTATCTTCCTCCAAAGAGTCTTGTGTACGCATACTTGTGAACACCCGCATACATGAACACACAAATGTTTCTGCACATACAACAGAACCCGCTAAAGCCAAAATTATATTAACCGCAACGGTACGCTGAAAGGTGCTTTTTCCTGACATATTCGAGCCTGTGATGATAATGGTTTTTCCTTCACCTATGAGCTGAATATCATTGGAAATGCGTTTAATTTTACGAATCATTGGATGGGCTAATCCCGTGGTTTTCAAAGTGAAAATTTCTTCCGAAATCTCAGGTTTTATAAACGCTGGATTGGCAAAACTAAGTCCTGCAAAACTATTTAACGTTTCAAATTCAGCAATGGAAGATAACCACCTGGGAAGATTTTGTTGATATGTTTTTTTCCAGTTTTCTAATTTTATAAAATACTGAATATCCCACATCAGCGGTACGCCCATAACTAAAGCAAAAAACGGATTAGCTCGATTTCCTAACTTATTCAAAATGTCCTCTAATGCTCGAATAGCAGGACTTGCTTCTGAAAGTTCTGCTTGTAAATTTTTGAGTTTTTGATGCGTAAAGGTCTCATCAACAATTAGTTCTGATAAATTAGCATAAGCTTTTAAAGTGCTAGAAAGGCGAATTGTTTGGTCAAGAGCATAGCTAACCGTATCATAGATTTGTTTCAAAATAAATCCTTGAATTATCAACATTAACAGTGGATAACCAATAGGAATATAGTTAAAAGCCCAAGCTAAAACTAAGGGAATAGTCAAATAGGGAAGAAATTTTCCGTATTGAAAAACAGGTTTTTTAATGGTCTCATTTTCAGGTTCTTCACTCCAAGAAATCAATTTATTAGTAGGTTCAGAAACCTCTTCAATCAACATGGCAGAGGCTTCTAAATCTTGTCTGAAATCAATTTTACCAGATAATTCTTCAATTGATTCTTGACGACTTAGAATTTCTGCTCTTTGAGCAGGGAATTTTAACCAATTTGCCAAGGTTGAGCCGCCCCTATAAGTATGGGTACGATTAAGAAGCTTAAAAAGCGATTGTTTCCCAAAAATATCTAAATCAGAAGCATAAAAATGATTGGGTTCAGCAAATTGTTCACCCGTTTCTGTACGAGTAAAAACGTTATCTAGCCGTTTGATTTCATCTTCATTTAACATAGATAAAACTTTGTTTTTATCACGCAGATTCTTGATTTTTAAGTGTTTACTTACCGAAAATAAAAATATTGAAATCCCTATAATAAAAACAAATACGGCATAAGTAAAACTAAAATATTGATAGATAAAATAGCAAATTAAGGCAATTGCTAAGAATAAAATTGCCCGAAAAATTGCCCATTGATTATACTGTTTTTGGAATTGCTCAGCGAGATTTTGGAAGGTATTCTTTCTGGATTGGAAGGTTTGTATTGGATTCATTTTACTGTAGCCTGAAGTAACCACTATACGATGGCACTTCAGGTTGAACGCATTTAAAAATGCAATTTTGAGTTTAAAATCAATGAATAGTACAATTTTATAACTGTAATTTTGCCAGAAATAATAAATTGATGAAAATTTGAATCTGGTTTTAGGTTTATGTTAACATAAATAC
>JANXRS010000089.1 GCA_025356745.1 Arcicella sp. | reverse complement strand
GTTATGTAATGAGTTTCTTCAATAAAAAGAAAATTGAAAAGATTTTGTTAATCAAAAAATATTTAAAAAAATGGATTCACATTCACAAGTAATCGAAGAAAAAGTAATTGCACCTGCACAAACAGGAGCTATTTGGAAAACATTTTGGATTCTTCTAATATTGACCGCAATAGAATTTGCAATTGCTTTTACAATGCCAAATAATCATTGGAGAGTAGCGATATTTTCAACAATGACTATTGTTAAAGCCTTCTTTATCGTTGGTGAATTCATGCACTTAAAGCATGAAGTTAAAGTATTAATTTGGGCTGTCTTGTTCCCTGTCATTACCATCGCTTGGTTATTGGTTGCTCTACTTCTTGAAGGAGGAGCTCATAGATAAATTAAAAGTTGTAAGTCTTTAAGTTATAAGTATTTTAAGGAATTAGAAACTTAGGATATATATTATTTGGGACTTACGACTAAAAGACTTTTGACCATCAATATTATGTCTCAAAAAATGGTAAAAGCTGGAATTCTAATCGCTGCATTAGTTGTTCCAGCTTTAATTTTTTTATACCTCAAAGGATTTGGGGAAAACCACTACGAATTGCCTTACCTGATTCCTCGGATTGACTCTGTGTCAGGAAATATAATGATGCGTAAGAACCCAAATCCAAGGTGGAATCAGCCTACCATGGATACTGTTTTTCATACTATCCCTGCGTGGACTTTGACGGATGAAAACGATAGAGCCTTTCAAGGTGAATCTTTAAAAGGAAAAATTTATGTAGCAGATTTTTTCTTTACTCGATGTGAGTCAATTTGTCCAAAAATGTCCACAGAATTAACTCGTTTACAGGATATTTTTACGAATGAAAATAATGTACAAATTGCCTCTTTTTCCGTTGATCCCACGCATGATACGCCTGAGATGTTGAGAAAATATGCAAAGGAATATGATGCTAAAGCGGGAAAATGGCATTTTTTGACGGGTACAAAAACGCAAATTTATCCACTGGCAGTCAAAGGTTATTACATTCCAGTAGCCGATGCTTCGGAATATGATAAAGCAGTTAAAACCCCAGACGAAACATTTATCCATTCTGAAAAGTTAATATTAATAGACAAAGAAGGGCATATTAGAGGTTTTTATGACGGAACCGATAAGAAAGATGTGGATAGATTAATATTAGAAATTCGAGTATTATTGAAAATTTATAACACAAAAAGTTAATACAGTATGAATTCATTAGCATTAGAAAAAAATACGAAGAACGAAAAATTAGTTAATGTTTTGTCTGTCGCAATTCCAGTGGCAGTTGCTATTTTGATTGGCATTAGAACAAAAATTGACTTAGGAGCTTGGACGAAGGTTTTACCACACGTAATTGGATTATTGAACACCACTACTTCAATTACATTAATTGCGGGTTTTATATTCATTAAAAATAAAAATATAATTATGCACCGAAGAATGATGAGCCTTTCTTTTATTCAAGGGTCATTGTTTTTAGTATTGTATATTTTATATCACGTTTCAAATGCTTCCACCTCTTACGGTGGCGATGGAATATTAAAATTGATTTATTACGTTCTTTTGATTTCACACATTTCGTTGTCAATCGGAGTAGTTTGGTTCGTGCTTAGAGCTGTTTACTACGCTTTGAGTGGACAAATTGTTGAACATAAGAAGATTGTGAAGTGGACGTTTCCTTTGTGGTTGTATGTATCTATTACAGGCGTGATTGTATATTTAATGATTTCACCATATTATAATTAGGTTTTAGGAGTTTGGTTTTTAGGAATTAGTTTAAAATACAGAGAGTTAAAGAACCCTTTGAAATGACTTATATCTAATATCCAATGCTTAAAACATCTCAAAAATTATGAAAAAGATATTTTTTGTTTTCATCATATTATTCCTTTTTAGCACATCTGTGAGCATAGCTCAATGTGCTATGTGTAGAATGACCGTTGAAAGTACCGTCTCGAATGGAAGAAGTCAAATAGCTTCAAATTTGAATACGGCTATTTTATATTTATTAATGGCTCCGTATGTTTTATCGGCAGTTATTGGCTACTTATGGTGGAGCAGTTCCAAAAAAAATATATCCCCTGCAACACTTTTGAGACAGCGAATTCGGAGAGCATTTAATAAAGTAAATATGGGGTAAATAAAAAAGAGGCTTAGAACTATTCTAAGCCTCTTTTTTATTCCCAAAGCGGATAGTGCTCTAAATGTATCTGTTCCCCAAAGAAAATTTTAGTTGAAGTTTCGAACGACTTTGTATAATCTGAGACATAAAAGTGCTTAATATGAGCATTCATTACATTAAGATTTTGATTTTCAGATAAATATTTCTCCACCGATTTTGCCACAATCTCCGATGTATCCAATACATTAACTTTGCCCTGGTAATAATGCTCAATCTGTGTTTTGATTAATGGGTAATGCGTGCATCCTAAAATAAGGGCTTCAATATCATCCAACACAATATTTCGTAAATATTCCTGAATAATACTTTCTGAAATAGTATTATTAAAAAATCCTTCCTCAATCATGGGGGCAAGTAATGGCGTTGCTAGTGATTTTAAAGTAATTTCTTTAGCTAAATTATCAACTTTCTTTTTGTAAATATTAGAATTTACTGTCTGTTTTGTACCAATTAAGCCAATGGTTTTTTCTGCATAAGTTATTGATAAATAGTCAATTACAGGGTCAATTACATTCATTACTTTTGCTTTACTTCCCACATACTCACGAACGAGTTCATAAGCCGCTGCCGATGCTGAATTACAGGCAATCAAAATAACTTTGCATTTTTGTTGCAATAAAACATTACAAATTTTGATAGAATACGCTTGAATTGCCGAAGAAGATTTATCTCCGTAGGGCAAATGTGCAGTATCTCCAAAATAAATGATATTTTCGTTGGGTAAAAGGGTCGTAACAGCATGGGCAACGGTCAATCCGCCAATGCCACTATCAAAAATTCCAATGGGATTTGAATTCATATATTTGATTGAGAATAAGATAATTTCGATTTTGTGAGTAAAATTACCGAAAAATAGTTACGACTTAAAAAGTAAAAAAATATGACTGTTTTATGTAAGGTCAGACGATAGTATACTCTATTCGTTTTTCCCTTGACTATGCTCTGATAAAAGTTAATTAGTAATTACTGAGCCACTCTATCTACAACTTAAAAACCTATTATTTTTTATTCTTGATGCAACCTTTACAAATTATTAATCATCTACTCTTTAAACTCAATAAACCTATCAGATTTAAACCAAAATTTTACCGTGAAGCTATTAAATTTATTCCAAAGCGAAGAAGCCTTGGTGAAAGCCTGTCAGAGAGGCGATCCCAAAGCCCAGCGACGTATTTACGAAAAATATTCCTCTAAAATGCTCGGAATATGTTTTAGATACGCACATGATGATTATGAAGCAGAGGGAATAATGATTGAAGGGTTCGTAAAAGTTTTTGAAAAAATTAGTACATTCAAATTAGAGGGAAGTTTTGAAGGTTGGATTAGAAGAATTATGGTGAATGAATCGCTAATGTATTTGCGAAGCAACAAAAAAAATCAATTTGAAACCAGCTATGACCAAATCCTTTTTGAACCAGAACCAGAACAATTTAGAACCGATTTAGAAACCCAAGATTTACTTAAATTGATAGAAAAACTACCATTAGGTTACAGAACAGTTTTTAATCTTTACGCCATAGAAGGTTATTCGCACGCTGAAATTGCCAAGCAACTAAGCATTACTGAAAGTACTTCGAAATCGCAACTTTCACGGGCGAGAGTAATTTTACAAAATGCTGTAATGGAAATGGCTTAATCAATTAATGATTATCTTTAGTAGTAAAAATTTAGCGATTGTAAGACAAAAAGAAAATGAAAAGTATAAAAAATATAGATAAAATATTCTCTGAAGGCTTGCACGATTACGAGCGTCAGCCACGCCAAGAAGCATGGGAAAAATTAGAAGCAAGATTGCAAAAACCGCAAAATAAAGTGCTGCCAATATGGTGGAAATATGCCTCTGCGGCTTCCGTAGCTTTGCTTTTGGGAGTTGGCGGCTATTGGTTTAGAAGTTGGAAAAATATTCAGACTGATGTGATTGCGGTTACAAAAAAAACTGTAATTATTGAAAAGAAAAAGTTGCCTATTTTGGAAAAGACTATTCCACTATTAATCGCTGTTGAAGAAAATAATCAACCCAATACAAATTTGAAGTTGAATGGTAAAGTTAAAAAAGTACTGAACGTTCGGTTAGCCCAATTACCAATTCAAAAAATCATTAAAATTGAAGAGATAAAACAGATTGCGAAAATATTTACCATTGAGTCAAAGAAAACTGAAGAGTCGAACACAATTGTATTAGTTCTTGAAAACACAAAACCGAAAGCTGAGCAAGAAACTATTGTGTTGAATATTGTTGAACCCAAAGAAGTAATAACTCAAGCAACTTTAAACGATGTAAATATTAAAAAAGAAATACGTTTGAGCAAAATTTGGCAACAATTAAAACGTGCTAAAAACGGAGAAAACGTCAATTGGAATGAAGTGGGAATTAAACCGCAAAAAATGTTAGCTCGTGCCGATGCAAAAATTGAGAATATTTTGACTAAAGGAGAAAATAGTGAAGAGTAGGTGCAACCATTCTGAAACAACCTGCATCTTGAATTTATAAGGCAATAAATTAATAAGTTTTCCAACCAGAAACGCAAAGCATCTTAAAATATAACATCATGAAACTATCAATCACCATGAAAACGCTAAAAAAAATCAGCTATTCAATTATTGTTACAATTGCATTAATCTTCTCAATTAACGCCCAAGTTTTAGCAAACAGCGTAGAAGCCGATTCAACCGTTATTAGTATCGACAAGAGAAATCAAACGCTTTTGAATCAGAAAAATAACAAAACTTTAAGAGAAAATCTTCAAGAATTGTTCATCAAAAGCGGAATGTTGCTGGACGATGATACTTGGAGAGGTATCCGTAGAATTGTAAATAGTGATTTGAATAAAGATACATTGTTAGTAATTACGCAAGATAGCAAAAGTATTAAGGTAGTTATCAATACGAATGCTAAAAATGGAAATAACGATTCCATAAATACTGAAAATAAAGAACAAAAATCTGGGAATAAGGATAAACAAGTGAAAGTTGGATTAGGCGGAGTTGTTGTAAAAGATGGTAATGATGAAGTAAGAGTTGGTTGGAACGGAGTGTATGTTAATGAGAATGGAAAAGAAACTAATATAACACTTAGAGATACTACTAAAAATAGTAAAAAAGACCGAAGTTTCAATAGTCGTTCTGGATTTAATATTTATTTAGGTTCAAACTCTTTTACCAATACAGGAAGTATTTCAGCACCTTATAATTTAAAAGACTTTGAATTAAATCCCTTTGGTTCAAGATATGTGGGATTTGGTTGGACTCGTAGTGGAACGGTCATCAAAGGAAAGAATGCCGCCTTTAAAATTAGTTACGGTTTAGAATTGTCATGGTATAATTTTATGTTAGAAAACAACGCTTTCTTCGTAAAAGGTAATGATAATGTTGGCTTTTCGGATTACCAAAACGCAGGCAAACAAGTGGTATTATCTCGTAATAAATTAACAATCGCCAACATTAACCTTCCTGTTATGCCATACATAGCCTTCAAAAAAGGAAGTACTATTACTTACATTGCCGCAGGTGGATACGTAGGATATCGTTTAGATAGTTACACAAAAACCAGAGAAGATGACGGTGGAAAGAAAGAATGGAATCATAGTAGTTTCTTTTTAAATAACGTTCGTTACGGTTTAGCGTTTGAATTAGGACTAAAGAGCTTTCCTGATTTGTTTGTCAATTATGATATGAGCAATCTCTTTCAAGATGGTAGAGGACCGAAAGTAGGAGGGTTGAGTTTTGGGATTAGATTATAAATTTCAATTACCAATTATTAATACATAGTCAAAGCGAAGGGAAAAATAATCTTCGCTTCGACTAACAAAAATTTAGAATTTGCTCTTCAAATAAGCAATCGCCAAATCGTAAGCATCTTCACCAGCAACTTTATCATATTTTGGGTTAGATGGATTAGCAAAAGCGTGTTCAGCATCGTAACTTTTCACTTTCACCGTTTTACCAGCAGTTGCCATGTCTTTCTCAAATTGAGCCACCACTGCAGGTGAAATCCATTGCTCTTTTCCTGCAAAAAGTCCTAGAACATCACAATTAAGCGTTTTTAACTTATTTACATCTTTCTCAGGCATTCCGTAATACATTACACAACCAACGGCTTGTTTCCCTTCTAACAAAGCAGATTTCAACGATAAACCACCGCCAAAACACCAACCCACCGAAGCAATTTTTGCATCTTTACCAACGTAATTAATTCCGCCTTCAATAATAGATGCCAAACGTTTCTGGTCGGCTGCTCCCATCAATTTTCCTGCTTCCTCTGGACTTGTTGCCACTTTTCCATCATACATATCAATTGCCATTACGTTTACATCTTTCAAATCATTATAAAACGTTTCCGACTGTTTCTTGATGTAATCGTTCAAACCCCACCATTCTTGATAAACAAAAAGATATTTGTTGGATTTTTTAGCAGATTTAATTAAAAATGCATTTGCCATTTGTCCATCGGGCGTTTTGAATTTTATCATTTCGCCACCCGCTAAACTTACGTGTGTATATGGAAGGGGAGAATCATGAGCCTTTTGAAATTCTTTTGTCGAAGCCATCAACTGCATATCGTCTTTATTGCAATCAGCTTTTGAAACAGATGAGCAGCAACTTTGCGAAAAGCCGAAATAACTTATGGTTGATACGATAAGAGTTAATACTAATTTTTTCATGGAAATTTAGTTTTTTTGTTTGTTAGTCAGGTTGAACGCATTTAAAAATGCAATTTTGAGTTTAAAATCAATGAATAGTACAATTTTATAACTGTAATTTTGCCAGAAATAATAAATTGATGAAAATTTGAATCTGGTTTTAGGTTTATGTTAACATAAATAC
>JANXRS010000087.1 GCA_025356745.1 Arcicella sp. | reverse complement strand
AATGACTGAATCAAACCCGCAAGAACTTAAAAAAGAATTATCTCTGACTGATGCCACCATGATTGTGATTGGCTCAATGATTGGCTCAGGAATTTTTATCGTCTCTGCCGACGTTACCCGAAACTTAGGCTCGCCTGGTTACTTATTACTCACTTGGATAATCACAGGCGTAATTACCTTAATCTCAGCCCTATCCTACGGTGAACTTGCTGGAATGATGCCCAAAGCAGGGGGGCAATATGTTTATTTACGGGAGGCATATAATCCCTTAGTTGGCTTCTTATTCGGCTGGACAACCTTCTTAGTTATTGAAACGGGTACGATTGCCGCCGTTGCCGTGGCTTTTGCTAAATATACGGGCGTACTTTTGCCTGATTATATCGGAACGGAACATTCTTTTTTGTTTTTCAATACCCAACAACTTTTAGCAATTGTCCTAATCTTGGTGCTGACTTTTATTAATATTCAAGGTGTTAAGAATGCAAAATTGGTGCAGTTAATATTTACCACAACCAAAATTGGAGCCTTATTAAGTTTGGCTGTTTTAGGAATTTACGTAGGAATAACTTCTGGAAAAGGGATGTGGGAAATTAATAATTTAGACTTTTGGAGTCCCGTAAAGATTGTTTGGGAAAAAGGTAAAATTATAGATTATAAATATCTTTCGGGCATTGGCTTGTGGTCTGCTATGGGTTTAGCTTTGATTGGACCCCTATTTTCATCCTCCGCTTGGAATAATGTAACTTATACGGCAGGCGAAATGAAAAATCCTAAAAAAGACATTCCCTTGAGTCTTCTATATGGTACTTTGACCGTGAGTTTTTTGTATATATTGGCAAATATTGCTTATTTGACGTTACTTCCCGTACAAGGACAACCTAACGCAACTGATACCATCGGAAGAGGTATTATGTTTGCTACTAACGACCGTGTGGGAACGGCAGCAGCCGAAATGATTTTTGGAAATCCTGCTACCATAATTATGGCAATTTTCATCATGATTTCAACTTTTGGATGCAATAATGGCATTATTTTGTCGGGTGCGAGAGTGTATTATGCGATGGCAAAAGACAATCTTTTCTTTAAAAAAGCGGGAGAATTAAATGCAAAAGGCGTTCCTGCTTCATCACTTATCATGCAATGCTTTTGGGCTTGTTTGCTTTGTTTAACAGGAACTTATAGCGATTTATTAGATTACACTGTTTTTGCAATTTTAGTATTTTATATCCTCACGATTTTGGGGGTCTTTATTCTTCGTAAAAAACAACCCGATACGCCAAGACCCTACAAGGCTTTTGGTTATCCAATTATTCCTGCCATTTATTTATTCTTTGCCGTAGCACTTTGTGTTAATCTTTTGATTTACAAGCCTGTACCTTCATGGATTGGCGTTGGAATTGTAGCTTTAGGTGTACCTGTTTTTTACCTGTGGAAAAGAAAATAAATTGTATCCAAAGTCTAAGAAGTCGTTTCGAAATAGATTTGAGGATTCAAGGTAACACCGAGAAATAGAGAACCACAAGAACGCCTGCCGCAGAGAAAATCCTCTTTAAACTCTCTGTGGCAAACCTATCTGTGGCTCTCATTCTTAATCTCTATGGTTCTCTGTGTAACCTCACGGCAACTATTTTTTATCTCTAAAACTATTTTAAAACGAATTCTAAGCCACCACCACCTTCTGCTCTCTTCAATTTGTTGAAAATAGAAATATGTATAAAAATAATCACCGCAGGTGCAAAAGCAGGAATCCAAACAAATGGAAAATTCGCCATTTCTATAATACTCTGACTTTCAGGGTGTTCTATTGAATATTTTGTTGTGAGAATGGCCGAAATAATCACCGACGCAATATCCCAAAAACCAAAAATATTCCAAACCAAAGTAGCTTTTCTACTCCATGATTTATTTTCTTCCACGGCTTTCGCAATAAAAATAGCTCCTAAAGCAGTAGCCATATCTCCTAATCCTGCCAAAATGGCGAAGTGTGCGGGCAATGCATTGAAATAGGTTACTAACAAAAAGTACACACCCACAAATCTAAAAATATGTAATCGTACCAAAGATTGAAGCAGAATTCCATCAAGGATTTTCCAGTAAATCGGTTTGTTGAAAATGAAGCCAAAAAGGAAAATTATGAGCGGTAATGCCGTAAATACTAAAACTTTTGGAGGTAATGTATTTACGCTCAATAAACCTGTAAATGCCATAATAGAGACGTATATCAAGTACAAAGAAAAAAACATTATTACACCCAAAAATATTTTATTAGATTGATTATCAGATATTTGAGCATTAATAGCTCCCTGTTTAATCGTTCTGGCAATAAAATAAATTGTTATCGGAAATATAAAAATGAAAGAAATAGAAACCCAAATTGGGACATTTGAAAAGTAATTTTCCATGACAATAAAAGTTTTGGTTGAACAATAAGTCAAAATTAAACAACCAAAAAATATATCTACTTGCCATAAGACAAGAAATGAATTTGAAAATGATTTCATTTGAAAATCTGGAAAAATAGTTTTCAAATTTTCAAATCAACAAATTTTTAAATTAGATTCTTCCGAATTCTACTCAACGAAGTATCAGTTACCCCCAAATAAGTAGCAATATTTTTGAGTGGGATATGTTGGAAAACTTCTGGATTAGTTTCCATCAAATCAGTATATCTCTGTTCGCCTGTCTGTTGAATCATCGACAACATTCTTTGTTTCAAGCCCGCAGAACCATTAATTAGCATCATTCGTCCAAATTCTCTAAACTCTGGAATAGTATGGAAATTATTTTGCAGTTCTTCAAAAGACAAATAAAAAGTCTCACAGTCTGACATAGTTACTACACTTTCAAGTGCTGGGATTCGTTTGAAGAAAGAATAAAAATCATTCGCAAACATCGCATTTGAAAAAACCATTGTTGTAACATCGTTTCCGTCTATGTCATACGTGTACATTCTGGCACAACCTGCTGTAATAAAATGAGAAGTATTACAAATTTTTCCTTCTTCAATCAAAAATGTACCTTTCGAAACGTGTTTATAGTGAAAAGTAGAAGCGATTAATTCAGCCTTTTCTAAGGGCATTGGAAGGATTTTTTGTAGGTATTGAATTAATATTTCTGGGTTCATTGGTTAATTCAGTAAATTTTAGAATATTTCATTTTAAACCATTTTATTCGTTGATACGCAAATAGAAAAATGCTAAGCCCAAAAAGTATTAGGCAAAAATATCCATAATAGTGTTCAAAATCTTCAAATTTTTGCTTAAAAAGTCGTGGTACAAAACCATGAATCAACATTATAGATGACAAATTACCAGCCAAAATCTTCAAATGCTTTTTCCATTCATCAACTTTTCCAATATAATTTTTGACGATTTTTTCTTCTAATTCTTCAATTAATTTCAAATAATTTAGGTGATTCGTCTGGTTAATTTTCACAAAATACCTTTCGTTATTTGGTATCATTTTGAATATTTTATCCACTTTTTCTAATAATTCGTATGGGATTTCTACAAAGAAATTCGCACTTTAGAGCGTCTCAAGACTCTTTTTTAAAACATCAAGTCTATGTTCAATTTGATGTTTGCGTGTGAAATTTTCAGAAATAATTGATAATTCATTCAGTTCTCTTTCAAGTTGTTTTCGTGCCATTCTTAGATATTTTAAGGTATATTATCCAAAAATAACAATTATTCTTGATTTTCTAATTTCAAAATCAAGAAACTATTTTTGCTTGTGTGAAGTTGAAGGTTAAAGTAATTACATACATAAAAACCTAAATTCATCATGGCAGAAATTATAAAAACCGCCCTCATCACAGGAGGCTCAAAAGGAATTGGCTACGGCGTTGCGGAGGCACTTATCAAAGACGGAATTCGTGTAGCAGTAACTTCACGTACTCAAGCCAATGCTGATGAAGCGGCAACAGAATTGAATAAAATCAAAGCAGGATTTGCCATTGGCATAGAATCAGACGTTAGAAATTTGGCTTCACAAGAACAAGCCGTTCAAACAATTTTAGCCAGTTGGGGGAGATTGGATTACGTAATTGCCAATGCGGGCGTTGGTCACATGGCTCCCATTCAAACACTTACTTCAGAGCAATGGCAAGAAACGATTGATATTAATCTTACGGGAACGTTCAATTCAATTAAGGCAGCGTATGAATCTTTGAAAGAATCTCAAGGTTATTTTATTACAATTTCGAGTTTGGCAGGAACCAATTTCTTTGCTAATGGTGGAGCGTATAATGCCTCTAAATTTGGCGTAGTGGGTTTTTCACAAGCCATTATGATTGATTTACGAAAAGATGGAATTAAAGTAACAACTATTATGCCTGGGTCGGTGGCAACTGAATTTGGTGGACATACACCCTCTGAAAAAGATGCGTGGAAAATTCAACCAGAAGATATTGGTCAAATAGTTTCGGATTTAATTAAAATGCCAGCAAGGACATTACCAAGTAAAATTGAAGTGCGTCCAAGTATGCCAGCGTAATTGATAGCACACGGATACACGTATTAGTTTTTTATAAATTTATAGTATGATTAGACACGGTTGGAAATTATTATCCGTGTCTAATCCTTTTAATCCGTGTTCAATTTAAATTTAATTATACACAAAATTAACCATATAAAATACCTTCTTTTTCTTTCGCTCTTCTGAAGAAATATTCAAGGTTATAATATCTGTATCAGTTGAAGCACTGTAATTATTATCACTATTGTTTTGTTCTGTCCAGCCACGAACTAAAATTTGTAATTGCTTCTTTATTCTTTCAAAATATTGTTTTGCATCTGTTTCGTTTTCAGTTTCTAAAATAGTGGTTTTATAATTGGAAGTTGTCCCATCATTATCCTGCAAAATCATAGCAGATTTGCCCGCTACTAATTCGAAAGAAGTTTTAAAACGCTCCTGCCCTACCGACTTATCTTTCTTATCTTTTTTAATTTTTTCGCCCGTAATAACCTTAAAATTATCAATTCGAGCATTTTTTAAGGCTTTAAACTGATTAGAAAAAATCGGGTCAATTTGTGCTTCCACAGCATTTGGAGCAGCAATTGACTTCAGAATTTTATATTTTCCCGATTGTCCAGCATCCGTTGAAGTTGCTAATAAAGTATAAGTTCCTGTGGTTGGAACTATGTAAAAAAACTTGTTATAACTTGTTCCTGAAAATGGTTTTGAGTCATAACTATTTTCTTGTTTATTGGCAGGCGTTTTGAACCCTAACATCACCCTAAAATTATCTGAAGAATGTTCCAAGGTTAATTCTTCGCCAGCGTGTAAAAACAATTTATAGGTATCGTAAAAACGTTTTTCTGAATTTTGGGATGAAAATTTATCCTTACCTGTCAAACTTGCTTCAATTTGGTCTTGGGCTTGTTGCATGCCATTAATCAACTGATTCCGATTTAGTAATTCGGTTGAGTCTATCTTTACATTTTTCGTCTGTGGAGTCTTTTTGGTAGTTTTCTTTTTTTGAGCTTGTGTTGCAAAACTTAGGCAAACGCTAAGAAATATCAATAGTTTAAGTTTCATTTTTTCGTTTATTAGTCAGGTTGAACGCATTTAAAAATGCAATTTTGAGTTTAAAATCAATGAATAGTACAATTTTATAACTGTAATTTTGCCAGAAATAATAAATTGATGAAAATTTGAATCTGGTTTTAGGTTTATGTTAACATAAATAC
>JANXRS010000086.1 GCA_025356745.1 Arcicella sp. | reverse complement strand
CTCGGTGGTCCTGATCTTCGTGGGCGCCACGGTGTCCGGCTACTACCAGGGGCTGGAGCGCTTCCGGGTGATCGCGCTGCTCAAAGTGGCGGAAGTGGTGGTGAAGATCGGCGCCGGGGTGGCCCTGGTGGTCATGGGGGCCGGCGCCGGCGGCGCCATCGCCGGCTATGCGCTGGGTGCGGCGGTGGTAGTCGGGGTCGGGTTGGTCGCTATGGCCCCCAACATCACATGGTCTCGTTCGGCGCTGGCCGGGCACGCCCTGTGGGCCAGCATCCAGGGGCTGATGGCCGTTCAGGCCGGGGTGGCGGTGCTGGCCAGCATGGACCTAGTCATCGGTAGCCTGGTCTTGGGGGACAGCACGATGAATCTTTTTTCATTATCCAAAATAAGCTCAATTTGTATTTTTCCAAGCAGTTTTATTGTACTTTTAAATGCGTTGAACCTGTCTTTTGTAAGGAAGTGATTTGGTTTTACCCATTTCTACAGGTTCATGGACAAATACATTAAAATGCCCAATTTCATTTCGAATATTATCGGGCATCCAGTCAAATTTTCGCTTGTAAAACTCTTCCAAGGATTCTACTCTTTCCATTGTCTTGATCTATAAAATTCAAATAACTTAGTATTTTTTAATACGTATATATTAAACTAACATTCCATACAAAATCCTCGCTTTGAATGGCTGATTCTATCTTCTTATTAATAATTGATGCAATTGATAGAGGCAAATTTCGCTTGGTCAAAGTAAAAGAGGAAGTAACGTAATAGCCCTCGTTATCATCTAACCTAAGATAATACACTTGAGGAACAACCCTCATAAAATAATTTTCACTAAGTTTGATATTAGAAATATTACTACCTAAAGCAACAAAATTTGTATTTCTAGTAGCATCGGCAAGCCCTCTTGAATATAAATAATACACACCCACACTCACATTTTTGGAAATAAAATAAGTAGGCGAGAATTCACTGGCAAAATATCTTCTTATTGTAATTAAATCTTGATTTACACCATTTATTACCGCAATGCTATTTCGAAAAACGGTCGAAGGATGTGCCCCTATACTCATTTGAAATTTCTTGGATTGTATTAATTTATAACGAAGCCAAAAAATAAACGACCAGGGTTTTGCATCTTCAATAGCAAATCTAAATTGTGGCTCGAAACTAAAGCGATTTTTAGCCACGACCAAATCAAAAATTGTGGCAGGCTTACCTAACAAAAAGGTGGGGATTACAGAAATACCATTATTCGTAATCGTAATAGCACCGTGCACTTTTATTTTTGCTTGTAAACTATCGGCTTTTTGCGAAAAGGCAATGGTTGTAAAATGGATGAGAAACAAAAAAAGGCATGTTTGAAGGGGATTTTTTGTGGTTTTAAATGAATTCATCATCTTGGACTTTAATTTAATTTTCAAGTACAAAATTATTTGATTTTCGTAAATATTTTTAACGAAAATCAAACTAATAGTTACGATTTTCAAATAATTAGATTTTGACGATATTTTGACAAGGCATCAGATTATTACTGTGCATTAAGTGTATAAAATAGGAAAGTTCAAAAAAATGGTAAGTTTATCTAAGTAATTCAACGGTCTCTTTTACATATTTTATTGTAAAATCAATTTCTGCTTGAGATGTATATTTTCCTAAGCTAAAACGGATAGAGGCATAAGCCATAACATCACTCAAGCCAATAGATTTCAACACATATGAAGGTTCAACGGAAGCGGAAGTACAAGCAGAACCGCTTGAAACAGCAATATCTCTAAATGACATCAAAAGGGTTTCACCATCAACTCCTCCGAATGAAATATTAGTTAAATTTGGTAAACGATTTGTAATATTTCCATTCACTTTTACGTCTGAAATATTTTGCAAAATTTCGCTTTCTAATTTATTTCTTAGCATTATAAGGCGTTGATTGTCTGTAGTTAACTCCTTTTTTGCTAATTCACAAGCCTCCCCTAAACCCACGATTCCTGTTACATTCAATGTTCCAGACCTAAATCCTCTTTCATGTTTTCCTCCGTCCATTTGAGCAATTAATTTACTTGCTCGTGAATTTTTTCTGATAAATAAAGCTCCAATTCCTTTGGGAGCATATAATTTATGCCCTGACAAACTTAACAAATCAATGTTATCTTTTTGGACATCAATCTCAAGTTTTCCAATAGCTTGTGTTGCATCTGTATGAAAAAGAATATTATGTTCTTGAGCCAATTCTCCAATCTTTTTCATCGGTTGAATAGTCCCAATTTCATTATTGGCATACATGACTGAAATTAAAAAAGTATCGGGTCTAAGGGCATTTTTTATTTGTTCAATCGTAATTAAACCTGTGTAATCGGGTTGTAAATAAGTAACTTCTACCCCCAATTTTTCAAGGTGCTTGCAAACATCTAAAACTGCCTTATGTTCGGTTTGAATCGTAATAATATGTTTTTTATTGGGATAGTTAATTTCAAATAAACCCTTGATTGCCAAATTGTTAGATTCTGTTGCTCCACTCGTAAAAACGATTTCTTTTGATTCAGCATTGATTAAATTTGCTACTTGTTCTCGGGCATTTTCAACGGCTTCTTGGGCTTTCCAACCAAATAGGTGAGAACGAGAAGCTGAATTTCCAAAATTCTCCGAGAAGAAGGGTAACATCTTTTCTAATACTCGTGAATCAACGGGCGTTGTAGAATTATAATCAAGGTAAATTGGGAGTTTCATAGTTTGTTGCGTATCAATCAAGTTTTTCTAAAAACAAGAAAGTGGAGTAAACCTTTGTTCACCCCACTTCAAAATAACCATTATTTGCATATTATTTTCCACCGAACAAACCGCCGAGAAACCCACCTAAACCGCCTCCACCTTGTTGTTGTCCGCTATTACCCATAAATTTACCAGCAATGTTCATAATGTCATTCATATCAACTTTTCCATCAGACATAACGCCCATAATATCAGACATATTGAATGATGAATCTTGAGGGTCATTTGTTTTAGAAATCATTGAACCCATAACGTTTGGTAACACCTGTGAAACAATCCCAGAGGCAGCACCATTGCCTATTCCAAATTTAGTCATTAGACCATTAATAGCTTGTTGTGCAATTCCCGCAACGATTGGATTTGACATTAATCCACCACCTGATGTACCCGACTGTCCGCCAAGAAGTCCAGCTAATCCAGTCATGCCTCCTTGTCCGTTTTGTGCTTGTTGTTTCATCCCACTGGTAATTGCTCCCAGTATAGTTTGCATTGCATCATTATTATGTTCGTTGGGAATAGCGGGGTTATTAACGATTGCATCTTGGGAATGGTCTTTAATTAGACCCATCAATTGTTCTAACATGATTGTTTTTTTTAATGTTATTATTTTCAAAATTTATTACAATTATAGATAGACTTTTTCTAATTTCAAGAATTATTCTAACGTTTATTTCAAATTGCGTACTTATGACAACTAAAATTACCTCTGAGTCACTACCTAAACATGAAATTTCTTTAGAGGAGCAAATAAATTCCTTAGTAGCTGACTTATATTATCCTTCTGAGTCAGATGAAAAAATAGCTTATTTTGAAATGAAGTTTTCTGCAGCAGAAAAATTATCTTTGGCGAATTTCAGAATGTTCAATGGAATTCGTCCAGAGTTGACAATTCAAGAAATCGATTTTGAAAAATTCTTTGCACCGCTTGTCAAAATAGAAGATTGGTTTGGAGATAATGAAAAAAAATGGGCTGAGGATAGTTTGAAGTTGAAGCAACTTTTATCACAGAGATTAAAAGATATTCTCATCTTAAAAGTAGGTGAGATAGAAATTGATGTTTATCTTTTCGGAAAAGCAGGGGAATCTAAGTGGGAAGGATTAAAAACAAAAATTATTGAAACGTAAAATGAGGACAAAAAAAGAGCGATTCAAATTGAACCGCTCTAAATTTCTATTTTACTAATGCTGTAACTGCTTTGAATGCCTCTGGGTTATTCATCGCTAAGTCAGCTAATACTTTTCTATTTAACTCAATACCTTTTGCATGAACCTTACCCATAAATACTGAGTAAGACATTCCTTCCTGACGTGCGGCAGCATTAATACGCTGAATCCACAATGAACGGAAGTCTCTTTTCTTAACCTTACGGTCACGGTATGCATATTGAAGACCTTTTTCAATCTTATTTTTTGCTACTGTCCAAACGTTTTTACCTCTTCCGTAAAAACCTTTAGCTAATTTGAGTATTTTTTTACGTCTTGCTCTGGACGCTACGTGATTGACACTACGTGGCATAATTTTGTTTGTTTTTTGAAATTTGGCGGTAAATTTTTACACTTAATGAGCCAATTTTCTGGTTGAACAATAACTAAATATGGAATTAGTTTTAGGGATTAAGGGCAAGTTTAAAAACTGAACATCTTAGTCTTTAGGCTAAAACCTATTTAAAGTATTATTTTCGAGGTTAAAATTTAAGTTACAAGAACTAAAACTTGATACCTAAAATCTAATACCTCTAAAAGATATTACATAACTAACATTAAAGTTACTCTTTTCATATCTGCTGAACTTACTAACGTTGCGTGAACTAAGTTACGCTTGCGTTTCGTAGATTTTTTAGTAAGAATGTGGCTATGGTAAGCGTGTTTACGCTTAATTTTGCCTGTTCCTGTAACCTTGAAGCGTTTTTTTGCTCCAGATTTGGTTTTAATTTTTGGCATTTTGTTAAATATTTAAAATGAAAAGTATTGATTTTATAAAATAGAGTGCAAAGATACAAAAAATACAAATACAAAATTAAAAATACTCCTCAAAACGTTCATAAAGCGAAGTTATGTAGTTTCTATTGCCATTTGGGTTTCTTAAACTCTTTGTGAATTCATACCAGTATCCGTCACCAATAGAAATAAATTTACCCAAAGTTTGAGGTTCTTTTTTTGATGCTTTGTCGGTAATAAAATCACCGATGAAAACCTGTCCTAATAAATCACTGGCTTCTTCCCAAGGAAGACTTCTACTTGTTTTTTCACCGTCAATTTCTGTGAAAGCTTCAACTTTCCTATCAGCATAATGAAGGATTAATTCAAAAATAGAAACCTTATTATTTGACCCTAAGTTTTTAAAAATCATTTTGAAAGGACCTTCTTTTCCATAAGTTTCATAAATAGTTTGAGCCAATTCCTGTAATAAGTATTCCCATTCTTCCTGATTTTGAGGATTTCCAAAAGGTGTTTTATTAATGGATAATTCCAGAAAATTTTGTTCTTCTTTTAAACCTTTTTTATTTGGCTTTTCTGGCGTGAAAGCCAATAATTTCATAATAGGTTGTTTCCAAGCATTGGAAATTTCACCCGCCCATGCAAGGTCTTCTTCACCATTGAAGCCTTCTTCTAAGATTTCTTCGTCCGTCAGTTCATCTCTATACGTATAGGCGATTTCAAATTTTGTATCAATAAAATCCTTCTTAAAATCGAAGGTAAGTAGTATTTGATGTGAAAACGGAGGAGGTAAAATATCCGACGTTTCAAATTTTATTTCTAAATGATTAAGTTCTTCTAATTTCATGATGAGTAAATTCTTGTTCTCTTTATTAACTTTAGGACAAAGATACTTAGCCTTTAATTATTAAAATAAGTTTGAAACTCATTGAGGAATACTTTTTCAAAAAAAAGTGTAAATTTGAAGAAAAACAACGTGTTATGACATATCATATCTCAAAAATGGCAAAACATATTAGTCAAGACCATCAAAATCGAATATTGAATTTTTCAAGATTTAATATGGATGATGATGTCTTTTTTGATTTTTGCCAAGATAATAGCCACCTAAAAATCGAGCGAAATGCCGATGGAACCATCATTATTATGCCACCAACAGGAACAATATCAGGAGAAAGAAACGCTGAAATTACTGCGGATTTAATTTTTTGGAAAAGGAAAAATGGGGGTCATACCTTTGATTCCTCAACGGGATTTACATTTGAAAATACCGCAGTTCGTTCTCCCGATGCTGCATGGATGTCAGACGAGAGATATAAAAGCGTAGATTATATTGAATTGAAGAAATTTGCTCGAATTGCTCCTGAGTTTGTAGTAGAATTAATGTCCGAAACTGATTCTTTAAAAGAATTACAAGAAAAAATGGAGGAGTACTTGGAAAATGGCGTATTATTGGCTTGGTTAATTAATCCAAAAACGGAGGAAGTTTTTATTTATAGAGAAGACAGTACGATTTCAAAAGTGGTAGGTTTTGACAATAAATTATCAGGAGAAAATATTTTAGAAGGTTTTGAATTTGATTTAAACCTATTAAGAAAGTGAAAAAAACATTAGTCGTATTAACAGGAGCGGGCATTTCTGCCGAAAGTGGTGTTGCTACCTTCAGAGATTCAGACGGTCTTTGGGAAAGTTTTTCTATTGAAGAAGTTGCCACGCCTCAAGGTTGGGCAAAAAATCCAGCCTTGGTTCAACGTTTTTATAATTCAAGACGTGAACAAATGCCCACGGTTGTGCCTAACGAAGGACATAAAATCTTGGCAAAATTAGAAAAATATTTCAATGTCAGAATTATTACCCAAAACGTAGATGATTTGCACGAGCGTGGAGGCTCAACGAACATTCTTCATCTACATGGGCAACTAACGAAGGCAAAAGGTTCAATAGATAAAGAGAAAATTTATAATATTGGTTATAATGCCATTCAGATGGGCGATTTGGCTGAAGATGGTACTCAAATGCGACCGCATATTGTTTGGTTTGGCGAGGACGTTCCAGAGATAATTAATGCCGTTGAATTAGCTGCTGAAGCTGATATTTTTGTGGTTGTTGGTACTTCCATGCAAGTATATCCTGCGGCAAGTTTAGTAAATTATGTAGGTGAAAATGTGCCAATTTACATTATTGACCCTAAAAAGCCAGCCATTGAACTCACTAAAAATATGACTTATATTCAAGCGGGTGGAGGTGAAGGTTTACATAAATTATTTGAAATTTTAGTAAAAGAATAAAATGATTCTTTATTTCAACTACGATATATTGCGTTAAAAATAGGTTATTAATAGTTTCAAATTAAATCAAATTTATCAATCACTATTCATTAAAACCATTTATTAAGATATGAATTATTGGCTCGTAAAATCTGAACCATTCAAATATTCGTGGGATGATTTCGTTAATCAAGGGATAGGCGTATGGGACGGTGTACGTAATTATCAGGCACGTAACAATTTGAAATCCATGCAGTTAGGTGATTTGGTTTTCTTTTATCATTCAAACGAAGGATTAGAAATTGTAGGTTTAGCAAAGGTTATAAAAGAATCCTATCAAGACCCAACTACTGAGGATAATCGTTGGGTAGTTGTTGATTTAATACCTATTGAAAAACTCCCTAAAACGGTTACTTTAAAACAAATAAAAGCTGATGAAAGATTACGAGATATCAGCCTAATTAAACAAATGAGGCTTTCCGTAACTGCCATTCGAGTAGAAGAATTTGATATAATTCTTGGATTAGCACACGAATAAAAATTGAAATTTGCGAAATTTGTACCCCATTTAAACATTAAAATAAAAAGCGCTTTAGAGCGTTTTAAATGTAATATTTCAATTTTTATAACCATCAATATCCATGAAAACTGTAATTAATCGCATTATATTCTTTTTTATAGTAGCGATAATGAGCCAATTTTCTCAGGCTCAGAGTGTTAAACGTGTCGAAATTCCCGTGCCTTCAAATAGTACGGAGGTTTTTACGATTCCCCTTAATCAACAAGGTGTTATTGTATTGAATCAAATTAATAAGACGAATTATACTTTAACCCGTTACGATACAAATCTTGATAGACTTTGGACGGTTAACGGCACAATGGATGCTACCTTAGATTATGTAAAACATTCGTATGACGGTAAAAATTTGTACTTGCTTTTTAGTCGTTATAGAAGTAATGTCTATGAAGTTGTTAAGGTAAATATTGGTCCAGGTTTCATTGAAAAATATCAAATAATGTCGGTTGACAGGATGGAAGTTTCTGATTTTCAAGCGTTAAACTCGTCTGTTTTTATTGGTGGGGTTGTAAATTCACAACCAGTAATTTTATTTACAAACTTGAATGAACGTAAAACGAAAGTGCTTCCAAGTGCTTTGAAAAATCAAGCTGAGATTCAATCGATGGAATTAGATACTACTTCCGAAATCTTGAATGTTACGTATGCAGTAGGTACGAAAGGAAAAAACTATCAGTTGGTTTTAAAATCTTTTGATGAAAATGGTAAGCAAATCTCGCAAGTTGCGATGAATCCTGACAATGAATTTGCGATGATGAATGGACGCTTAAATTTAGTATCAGACTCAACCGAAGTTATGTTTGGAACGTATGGTCACAAGAACTCAATTGGTTCATCTCGTGGTCCTACTTCACAAGGGATTTATTTTTCTAAATTGACGGATAATGAAGTAACTGATGTTAAATTTTACAGTTTTACGGAATTTAAAAACTTCTTTAATTTCATGCCCGATAGACAACGGGAAAGACAGGAAAAAAAGATTCAAGATAAAAAAGAGAAAGGTGAAGATTTGCGTTTAGATTATCGGCTTTTAGTGCATGATGTTATTAAGAAAGATGGAAAATATATCATGGTTGCCGAGGCATTTTATGCGGATTATCGTTACAATAATTATAGTCCTTATGGTTTTGGAAATAGTAGTTGGAATAGTTTTGGCAGTCCATATAGTTCTTTTTATAATCCTTATCGCTGGGGTTATGGTAATTATGGATTGTACTCTCCTTTTAGTTCCTATTATTCGCCTTGGGGCTGGGGTAATCGCAACTATAATAATTCGCAGACCTTTGACGGCTGGGTATATACCCACGCAGTCGTGGCGGCATTTGATGAAAAAGGAAATCTTTTGTGGGATAATAGCATTGAATTGAAAGATGTGAAAGAGCAAAAATTGACTGAAAAAGTAAAAGCTTCTATCAAAGGGGATGAAATTGTACTTTCGTATAGTAACAAAGGACAAATTTTTACAAAGATTATTCAAGCCGAAAAGGTTTTAGAAAATACGCAGAACAAACCCATTGATACGCAATTAGAAGGAGATAAAGTAAAACAAACAACTTCTGATAATATTGATTTTTGGTATAGTAATTATTTCTTAGCTTCTGGTTATCAGAAGATTAGTAACGATAGTGAAGGAGGAAAACGGAATGTTTATTATTTAAATAAAGTTTCGTTTTGAGGGACATAACTCTTCAGTAAAAAGCTCTAAAATTAGTTATTTTAGAGCTTTTTTAATTCCATTCCCCCCAATAATTTCCCTAACAAAGCCCCCTGATTTTCAATTAATTGAGAAGCATTTTTAAGGGCTTCTTCTAAATTGATAGGTTCATTCAAAATAGAAGAAGCATATAAAATTCCATTCTGAGAAATGATACTTTCAACATCTTGTAAAGTTCCACAAACTAAAATTACTGGCGTTTGGGTGATTTGAGCCTGCAAAACCAATTGAGAAATGAGTTTTCCTTGCCATGTTTGACTGTCAATTTTTCCTTCACCTGTAATGAGAATATCAGCATCTTTTAGTTTATTTTCTACTTGATTTATTTCCAAAATCCATTGAGCCGCAGATTTTATTTCTGCGTTCAAAAAGGCAATCGCACCACCACCAATTCCACCACCTGCACCACTTCCAGCAACAGTTTGCAAATCCATTTTAAAATCTTTCTTTATTAACTGACTAATATTTTGCAATCCTACATCTAAGCGTTCAACAGCTTGGTTATCAGCTCCTTTTTGAGGAGAAAATACATAAGCAGCACCTTCTTTACCATAAAAAGGGTTGGACACATCAGTCGCCACAACGAATTTAGTCTTGAATAATTTTGGATGTATATTTTTAGGAATTATTTTAAAAATATTGATAAGATTTTTCCCAATGGGTTCAATTTTTTTGCCATTTTCGTCAACGAATTCATAACCCAAAGCGGAAGCCATACCTGTTCCTGCATCGTTGGTAGCACTTCCTCCGACGGTCAAGATAATTTCTTTTGCTCCTTTTTCAAGAGCATCCTTAATTAATTCTCCCGTTCCATAAGTACTGGTAATTAAGCAATTACGTTCACTTTGTTTTAATAACTCAATTCCTGAAGCCCTTGCCATTTCAATAACTGCAGTTTGTTTTTCTTCAATCCATAGGTAATTGGCTTCAATTTTTCGAGATAATGGGTCATGAACTTTACAACTTATAAACTGTCCACCCCACACTGATTGTAAAGTTTCCAATGTACCTTCGCCACCGTCTGCTAAAGGCAAAATTTCAATTTCTACGGTTGGGAAAGTGCGTAAAATTCCTTTCTTTAATCCTTCACAAACTTCCTTTGCTGTAAGTGAGTCTTTGAATTTATCAGTTGCAATTAAGATTTTCATAGAAATAAAGTTAATATTTTCTCCATAATAAAACAGCCTTTTAATCTTTAATTTTTTACTTTTGTCTATTTAGAAATTAAAATTTTCATGCAAAACGAAACAATACAACTTCAAACGCCTTTAAATTGGAAAGAATATCAATTAATAGATTCGGGCGGATTCGAGAAATTAGAGAAATTTGGTAAATACATTCTTCGTCGTCCAGAACCACAGGCAGCGTGGGACAAATCAATGCCCGATTCTGAATGGGAAAGAACTGCCCATGCCACTTTTAAAAAGGAAAAAGGTTCGCAAGAGAAAGGGGAGTGGATTACGAAAAAAGGCATGGAAGATCGGTGGTTTATGAATTATAAAACCGATGATTTAGACTTGAATTTTAAATTAGCTTTGTCTTCTTTCAAACACGTAGGGATATTTCCAGAACAGGCTTCAAATTGGGATTATATTCAAGAAAAGGTAAAGAAACTGCCTTTTGGAAAACCAAAAATCTTAAATCTTTTCGCTTATACTGGTGGTGCATCATTGGCTTCCAAGCAATCGGGAGCAGATATAACACACGTAGATTCGATTAAACAGGTTATTTCATGGTCCAGAGAAAACATGGAAGCGAGTTCTTTGGATAATATTCGTTGGGTGGTTGAAGATGCGTTAAAATTTGTTAAAAGAGAAGCAAAAAGGGGAAATATTTATAATGGAATTATTCTCGATCCACCCGCTTACGGTCGTGGACCAGATGGCGAAAGATGGATTTTGGAAGAACAAATCAACGAATTATTAAAAACGGTCGAACAGATTTTGGATAAGGAAAACTATTTTCTAATTCTTAATATGTATTCGATGGGGTTCTCCTCATTAATTGTTGAGAATTTAGTGAAATGTTCTTTCACACAACCCTTAAACCACGAATTTGGCGAGTTGTATTTGAATGACAGTTTCGACAAAAAGTTACCATTGGGCGTTTATTATCGTTTTGCGAGTGTATAAGTAAAAAAAGCACATCCTAAAAGATGTGCTTTTTTGCTTCTTTATTAATTAGCAAATACTTCCATTGCCTTTAATACAATAAGGAAGATTACGAAATAGTAAATTTTTTTCATCTGTGGTTTGGGTATTTAGTAGTGGTTAATAATCTGGTACAAAGCTACTTGTATTTTTTGTCTATTTATAAAAATATTGAAATAGTTTGCAAAATAAAGCCCAAAATTGACAATTGTTAAATATTAAAATGAAAAATTATACTTTATAAGTTTGCTGTGAAAAAATCTTAACAATTTTGTAATAACAAAAGCAACGTATTTCGAGCAAAGTTGTTTTGAACTTTGTAATTTTGGGCAATGAATAAAAATTTAAGAACATTTTATCAATTAGCCACTTGCCTTTATTTTTTCAGTTCATGTATTTCTGAATCAAAAAAAGGTTTGTCTATTCCTGCTGTTCCAGAAGTAAATGAAATTGCCAGAAGACGAGCGGCAATCGCATTTTTAACGGATGCCATTGATGCCTCGCCTAACAGTTCCGATAATTATTACAAGAGAGCAATTTTATATCTTGAAAATGAGAAAATTTCTGAAGCATTAGAAGATATCAACAATGCCATTAATATAAAACCTAACGTTGGGAATTACTTTCAAGCAAAAGCCCTTATTTTAAGGGATTCTCGACAACCACAATTAGCATTAGAGGCTGCCTCAAAAGCGGAGGTTCTTAAGTCTGAATCACCTGAATTATATACGCTTTTGGGCGACTTATATCAGCGATTGGGCCAATATGAAAAGTCAAAATCATATCTTAGAAAAGCTTTGCAAATTTCTCCTAATGATGGTGAAACCTATTTTTATCAAGGTGAAATTGCGGCTAAAACGGCAGATACTCTATCAGCCTTGGCTCTTTATCAACAAGCATTGGGCTTGAAACCAAGTTTCTTGCCAGCTTATTTGAAATTAATAGAGGTACATAACAATTTAAATCAGTATGATTTAGCCTTATCTTATAGTAATAAAGCCTTGAAATATCATCCAAAAAGTGCTTTTATTTACTTTGAAAGGGGAAATACTTATCAAAGAATAGGGAAATTTGATAGTGCTTTAATGTGTTATAATAAGGTTATTCAATTAGATGCTAATTTTGTCCAAGCGAGCTTTAGTATAGGAATTATTTACTTTAAAACAAGGGCTTACCGTTTAGCTTTGCCATTTTTTGAGAGAACTTTAATACACAATGCTAAATACCCAGAAGCTAAATATTACTTGGCACAATGTCTGGAATATTCAGGTAATTTCGTTAAAGCATTAGAATTATATAATCAAATGATGGCTGAAAATAATCAGGATTTTAGGGCTTTGGGCGGAATTGCAAGGGTACAACGAAAAGAAATTTATGGTGATTATATTCCTAATGTGGACTTGAAATATGATACTACATCTTTCCCCAAATTTGAAATGCCTAAACGTGCATCGGTTGATAGTGCTTCCTTGAAACTTATGCAATCAAAAGGAATTAATTAAAAATAAAATTAGAATTATATCGGAGAATTTGAAAATAATAGTTACTTGTAAAACGCTTATTTTCAATCAGTAAGCTCCATTAACAAACACAAAAATGATTAAAATTAAATTACCCGATGGTAGTGTCAGAGAGTATGCTCAGGGAATAACTGGGATGGACATTGCCCTCAGTATTTCGGAAGGTTTAGCCCGAAATGTATTAGCTGCAAAAGTAAATGGCAAAGTCGTGGATGCCTCAATGCCAATTAATGAAGATGCTGACTTTCAATTACTTACATGGAGTGATACTGATGGAAAAGCAACTTTTTGGCACTCTTCCGCTCACCTTTTGGCCGAAGCAATTGAGTCACTTTATCCCGGAACAAAATTTGGGATTGGCCCAGCAATTGAAACAGGGTTTTATTACGATATTGACATGGGTGAAAAAATGCTCGGTCAAGAAGATTTTAAGAAAATCGAAGATAAAGTTTTAGAATTGGCTCGTCAGAAAAATCAATATCAACGTTCAGCTGTTTCTAAGGCCGATGCCATCAATTATTTTAAGGAGAAAGGAGACGAATACAAATTGGAGTTGTTGGAAGGTTTGGAAGATGGTTCAATTACTTTTTATCAGCAAGGTAATTTTACGGATTTATGTCGTGGACCACACATGCCAAATACAGGATTTGTGAAGGCTGTGAAGCTTATGAGTGTTGCGGGAGCTTATTGGCGTGGCGATATTACTCGTAAGCAAATGACTCGTGTATATGCCGTGACTTTTCCAAAACAAAAAGAATTAGAAGAATATTTGTTACTTTTGGAAGAAGCAAAGCGTCGTGACCATCGAAAATTAGGTAAAGAATTAGAATTATTCGCTTTCTCTGAAAAAGTTGGAATGGGCTTACCATTGTGGCTTCCAAAGGGAGCCATGTTACGTGAACGTTTGGAAAACTTCTTGCGTAGAGCACAAGTTCGTGCGGGATATTTACCAGTGATTACGCCACATATTGCTTCAAAAGAACTATATGTTACGTCTGGACACTACGCAAAATACGGTGCAGATTCTTTTCAACCAATTCGTACACCTAATGAAGGTGAAGAGTTTTTCTTGAAACCAATGAATTGCCCGCATCATTGCGAAATTTATAAAACTAAATCACGAAGTTACCGTGATTTACCTTTAAGATTAGCAGAATTTGGAACGGTTTATCGTTATGAACAATCGGGAGAATTACACGGTTTAACCCGTGTACGTGGCTTTACACAAGATGATGCCCATATTTTTTGTCGCCCAGACCAAGTGGAAGATGAATTTATGAAGGTAATAGATTTGGTAATTTACGTATTCAAAGCATTAGGATTTGATAATTATTCTGCTCAAATTTCGCTTCGTGACCCTGAAAATAAGGAAAAATACATTGGAAAGGATGAAGATTGGGATAAAGCAGAAGCATCAATTATTAAGTCGGCTGCGGCAAAAGGCTTGCCCACGGTTATAGAATTGGGCGAAGCCGCTTTCTATGGTCCAAAATTGGATTTCATGGTTAAAGATGCTTTAGGACGCAAATGGCAATTAGGAACAATCCAAGTTGATTATCAATTACCACAACGTTTTGAATTAGAATATACAGGTTCAGATAATCAAAAACATTGTCCTGTAATGATTCATAGAGCTCCATTTGGCTCTTTGGAACGGTTTATTGCCATTTTAATTGAAAATACTGCGGGTAATTTTCCACTTTGGCTTTCCCCTGAACAATTAGCAGTTTTACCAATTTCGGAGAAATATGAAGAGTATGCTAATGAAGTATTTTTGAGATTACAAGAGCAGGATTTACGAGGTTATATTGACCATAGAGATGAAAAAATTGGTCGTAAAATTCGTGATGCCGAAGTTAATAAATTACCTTTTATGCTTATTGTGGGTGAAAAAGAATCAGAACAAGGCATGGTTTCTGTCCGTAAGAAAGGCGAAGGTGATTTGGGAATGATGACGATAGATGATTTTGCAAAGATTGCCTTGGAGGAGGTGAATAAAAATATTGTTAAATTTTAAAATTTGGCTGTAAGTATAAGGGAGTAATTAATAGCTTTAAAATACATATTTACTATCTTATACTTATTGCCTTATACCTACTATATCCCAAAACTTAATGACAAAAAAAGTGAATTTTGTAACTTTTTTGAGTAATTTGCAGTTCATTAGACAGTAATAATAGGGAAACCTACGAAATATAAACATTTTAAAACCAATCATTTAGAGAATATGGCGTTACGCCCCAACAACAATTACAGAAATAATAGGAGAGAAGAAGAACCTTATAGAATCAACAACCTCATTAAAGGCGTGCTTGAAGTACGTTTAGTTGGTGAAAATGTTGAACAAGGTACAATGGATTTCAAAAAAGCCCTTGAAATTGCTCAAGGTCAAGGTTTAGACTTAGTAGAAATCTCTCCTAAAGCCGTTCCACCCGTTTGTCGTGTCACGGATTATGCAAAGTTCAAATACGAACAAAAGAAAAAACAAAAAGAAATTAAGGCAAATGCTGCAAAAACAGTTTTGAAAGAAATTCGTTTTGGTCCAAATACGGATGATCATGATTTTAATTTCAAATTGAAACACGCCATTAATTTCTTGAAAGAAGGTGCAAAAGTAAAGGCTTACGTCCATTTTGTAGGTCGTTCAATTGTTTTTAAAGAAAGAGGAGAAATCTTGTTATTAAACTTTGCTAAAGGTTTGGAAGAGGTGGGAAAAGCAGATGAAATGCCAAGATTAGAAGGAAAACGTATGTCAATTATGTTCTCGCCGAAAGAAAAAAAGAAATAGAATTCCCAAATATTTGAAGTTCCCTTTCATTCCTCAAAAAAGGAGGAAAGGGAATTTTCTTTTTATACGTGTCCATTTTAATCAGTTACTTTAATGAAAAAAATAGCCTTATCCTGTTTTCTAATTTTACTATTTTTTTATAATTATGGACAAAATCCTGCCTCCTTAAAGTGGTCACAGATCAGAACTCCTCATTTTAGCCTAATTTTTCCTTCACAGATTTTATCAACGGCAAATCGAACGGCAAATGTTTTAGAGTCTGTTTATCAACCAGTTAGCAAAACTCTTGGGCATGAACCTCGCCCTATTTCTATTATTTTACAAAATCAAACCACAGAATCCAATGGTTTTGTTTCTATGCTTCCTCGGCGTTCGGAATTTATTATAACTCCTCCACAAGATTATACGCTTTTAGGCACAAATAATTGGTTAGACTTATTAGCTATCCATGAATTTCGCCATGTTGTCCAAAATGATAAAGCACTCACAGGAGCAACAAAACTGGTTTATAATTTCTTAGGAAATAATGGGTTTGCCGCTACAACTTTTCTGACTGTGCCAAATTGGTTTTGGGAAGGCGATGCCGTTGGAATAGAGTCATCGTTAACGACTTCAGGGCGTGGAAGAATTCCAAGTTTTGACATGGCTTTACGCACGCAATTATTGACAAATGGGGCATATTCTTATTCAAAAGCGGTTTGCCGTTCTTTCAAAGATTTTATACCAAATCATTACGTAAGTGGATATTTTTTGACCACTTATCTTAAAAATAAATATGGTGTAGAGGTTTGGGATAAAGTTTTGGAAGGAACTTATAAAATGCCTTTTTATCCCTTTTCATTTTCAAATAATATTAAAAAAGTAACGGGTTTGAAAACGGAAGAACTTTATAATCAATCATTTAAGGATATTTCTCAACAATGGAAAACTCAAATTAGCGAGCTACACGAAACGCCTGTAAGTTATTTCAAAACTGCAAAAAATAGGTTTTTTACAAACTATGAATACCCGCAAATTTTACCCGATGGACGCATTTTAGCTTTAAAATCGGGTCTTTCAGATATTCAGCAATTAGTGGTTTTGGATAGTTTACAAGAAGAAGAAAAAGTTTTGGAGTTAGGTATTTTTAATGATTCAAAAATGTTGTCGGTTTCGGGGGCAAAAGTAGTTTGGTCAGAATTTAATTATGATGCTCGTTGGACGGAAAGAGATTATTCAGTCATTAAACTATATGACTTCAATACAGATAAACTGAAAAATATTAGCCATAAATCAAAATTAACATCTCCTTCGCTTTCTGCTGATGGAACCAAGATTTGTGCGATTGAAAATTCCGTTGAAAATAAATATACTTTGATGATTTTAGATGTTAAGGGTAAGGAAATCAAACGCTTAGTTAATCCTGATAATGCTTTATATATCAATCCAAGGTGGTCAAAAGGGAATGAAATTTATTCCGTAAAGCTTTTAAATGGCTTAAAAACAATTGTTGAAATTAATGTTGAAAGGGGCAGTGAAATTGAACTATTTACGCCATTAAATGAAAATATTGCTCATCCAGTAAAGCATGGAAATTATGTATTATACAATTCTGGAATCACTGGAATTGATAATATTTTTGCTTTTGATTTAGTTACTAAAAAGAAATTTCAAGTGACAAATCGTAAATTTGGAGCTTTCAATCCGACTTTTTCTGCTGATGGCAAAACCTTAATATTTAACGATTTTTCTATTAAGGGAAACCAAATCGTTTCTATGCCATTTGAACCAAAGTTTTTCTTGCCTTTTGATGAAAATTTAACAAAACCTGTAAAATATTTTGGTCAAATGGTTTTGCAAGAAGCGGGAGAAAATTTATTGAAAAATATTTCTGTAACTCAATTTGAAGTTAAAAAATACAGTAAAGCTAATATTTTTAATCTCTATACTTGGGGAGCAGTCCTTAATTCTTCGGAATCTAACAGTTTAAATTTAGGTGTTGCGTCAAAAGATTTATTAAATACAACCACCATTTCAGCGGGATATAACTACAATGCTAATGAAAATCAAGGGCAATTTTATACGAATTTAACTTACTTGGGTTGGTATCCAACTTTAAATTTTAGCTATACTAACGGAGGACGAAAGGCTGAGTTTTATGTAGATAAAGCAAATCCTTTGGACAGTTTAGTGAGTGATAAATGGAATCAGCAACAAATTATTTTTGGTGTAGGTTTACCTCTAAATTTTACCCATTCAAAATATATTCAAAATATGAATTTTGGGATAAATACTGCTCTTACACAAGTTTCAGGATATGATTTGAAGGATAGACCAAATAGTTTGACTGGAAATGGAAATATAAATTCCTTGATTTATACTTTCTCTTATGCTGCTCTGTTGAAAAGAGCAACCCGTGATATTGCTCCAAAATGGGGGTTTTTGACAAGTTTTTATAAAAGAAATTTGCCGTTTGGGGGAACTCTTGAAGGTGGACTAACCTCCATACAAACGAGTGCTTATCTACCAGGGATATTAAAACATCACAGTTTAAGAATTCGATATGGATTTCAAAATCAAGAAGGTTTTAGAAATGCGATTGGGGCTTTAAATACAGAAAAGTTATACTTTTTTAGTAGTCCAATGTTTTTTCCGAGAGGATATTCTTATCGAAGCTTTGAAAATCTTACTACTTTATCCGCCGAATATCGTTTACCAATAGCTGACCCAGATTGGACTTTAGGAAGAATTTTATACATCAAAAGATTTAAAGCGAATCTTTTTGCAGATTATGGATACGGTTCAACAATTCTTAACTGGACAAAATTTAAAGAGGGGAAACAATTGAATTATAGGTATAATGACACCAAGAATTATACTTCTTTTGGCGTTGATTTAACGGCTCAATTTCATTTTTTACGTTTTTCTCAGCAATTTGAAGCCGGTGTTCGAGCAATTTATTTAACTGACAAAGGACAATTTCTCATACAACCTTTAGTTTTGGACATTGGTTTTTGATTTATTCTCACTAAGTTTGAGGAAAATTTTATTATTTCAATAGTCTACTATGCGATATTTTTCTAAAAAACTCTATTGGGTAATGCAATTATCTGGGTGGTTGTTGGCCACTTTTTTCTTACGACTTCCCACTACTAAATATTTTGATGACCGTCAGATACTTTATAGTTATTTGATAAGTAGTTTTTTGATTTGCGTTATTTGTACCCATATTTATGCAGCTTTATTTGTTAATAAAAGCCGAAATAATAAACAAACAGTTTTATTTGCTTTCTTTGGGATATTTATAACTGGAGCCACTATTTTTCTTTTGGATTATTATTTCGGTTTCCAACGATATAGAAAACCAAGTGAAGGTATTCCATTAGCTAATTACGATTACATTCAGTTTTTCATTGAATCAATTAGGTATGTTGGATTGTGGTTTTTAATATACTATCTTTTAGTTAGTAATTACGAAACTCAAAAGAGGGTACTCGCCTTGTCTCAGTCTGAAACTGCTTTAAAAACAGCGGAATTAGCAAATCTTAAAAATCAACTTAACCCCCATTTTTTATTTAACGCCATTAATAGCATTAAGGCTCTTACGCTCTCCGATCCTCATCTTGCTCGAAATGCCCTAACGGAACTCTCACAATTGCTCAGAACGTCTCTTTCGATGGGAAATGAGCAATTAGTAACCTTTGAAACAGAAGTTAGTTTTGTAAGAGATTATTTGTCCTTGGAAAAATTGCGCTATGAAAATAGATTGAACTATTATTTTGAAGTTGATAAAAACTCATTAAATACGAAAATACCACCTATGTCGTTGCAAGTATTGGTTGAAAATGCTATAAAACATGGTATCGGAACGAGCAAAGAGGGCGGACGTATACTAATTAAATCAACGTATAAAGAAAACGTTTTTCTATTGTCAGTCAGGTTGAACGCATTTAAAAATGCAATTTTGAGTTTAAAATCAATGAATAGTACAATTTTATAACTGTAATTTTGCCAGAAATAATAAATTGATGAAAATTTGAATCTGGTTTTAGGTTTATGTTAACATAAATAC
>JANXRS010000083.1 GCA_025356745.1 Arcicella sp. | reverse complement strand
AGTATTTATGTTAACATAAACCTAAAACCAGATTCAAATTTTCATCAATTTATTATTTCTGGCAAAATTACAGTTATAAAATTGTACTATTCATTGATTTTAAACTCAAAATTGCATTTTTAAATGCGTTCAACCTGATATTTTATTGAAAGGATTACATCAAAGAAAAATAAAATTGGTGATGGATTTTGTGCTAAATCATAGTAGTGATGAACATGAATGGTTTAAACAAAGTCGACTTTCCAGAAAAAGTCCTTACAGAGATTATTACCATTGGTGGAATGTCGAAAAAGGAACTCCCCCTTATAGATACAGCTTGTTTGACGTAAATCACGATGCTTGGAAGTATGATTCACTCACAAATGCGTATTATTTGCACTATTTTTCACAGAAGCAGCCTGACCTAAATTGGGAAAATCCGACTTTATGTAAAGAAATGTACGAAATTATGAAATTTTGGGCTGATAAAGGTATTGATGGTTTTCGTTTAGATGCCTTTCAATTTGCTTCAAAAGACATTAATTTCCCTGCTTTTCCAGTAGGTTATGAGAAAAATTTTCTGAAATATTACGCTATGGGACCATATCTACACAACTATTTGCAGGAAATGAACACCGAAGTTTTCAGTAAATATGACGTAATGACGGTGGCAGAAGGAGCAGGTAACAACTTTGAAGATGCTCATAATTTAGTTGATGCCAAAAGAAAAGAATTAAACATGGCGTATGCCTTTGAAGGCGTAGATATTGCCAATTCAAAAGGCTATTCTTTATTGCATTTCAAGGAAGTTTTTAGCCGTTGGGATAGTGCTTTTGCCAAACAGGGGTGGTTATCTATTTATCTCGCCAATCACGACCAAGCCCGAATGGTCAGTAGATTTGGTAATGATAGTCCTCAATTTAGAGATTTATCTTCAAAATTACTGAACACCTTTATTATGACTATGCGAGGCACTCCGTTTTATTATAATGGTGACGAGTTAGGAATGACCAATGCAGGATTTAGCAAAATTGAGGATTATCAAGATATGCCAGCCCTCAACGAATATCAGCATCAGAAAGACATTAAAGGGGACATTTTGGCTTTTTTGAAGGAATTACAATTTAGTTCTCGAGATAATGGTCGCACGCCTTTTCAGTGGGATTCAAGCAACCAAGCAGGATTTACAACGGGTACACCTTGGCTAAAGGTCAATCCAAATTACCCTCAAATAAATGTAAAAGCACAAGAAAATGAGCAAAATAGTTGCCTAAATTATTTTAGAAAATTGGTAAAAATTAGGAAAAATTCGCCTGCCTTAATTTATGGGAAATATACAATACTTGATAAAGAAAATCCAGATGTATATGCTTATACCCGTGAAGAAGGAAATAAAAAAATGTTAATTTTATTAAACTTCTCAACGAAAAATTCCGAGGCAAAAATCAGATTTAATCATAAAAATGCTAAAGTTATTTTGAATAATTATCAAGATTCCGTGCGGAGAAACACTAAATCTGGGATAATGCTTCGACCGTATGAGGCAATGATTTTCAAGTTGTAATAAGTTTTTTAAAGTTCATTCATGGCATGAATGAACTTTTTAGTACAATCCAGATATAACATATACATCTAATAAAATAACAGGAAATTATAAATTATGGAAATTGCTAAATAATGAAAACCGTTTTCCTATATTTCCACACAATAATCCACTTACGCCCGATTCAAATTCAGTATCGCATTTTCTGTAAAATAAGGTCACTATTTAGAGAAATTATCGGTTTTCAATATCCTCAATTTATTTATTCTGAAAGCTATCTAATTACATTAAAACCGTCAATTCCCAGTAATCAAAGCTATTTTTCTGAAGAGAATCGTTTTTGCTTTCTCAATCAAGAACAAAAATTTCCTATCCACAAAATCAATTGGAATGATGAAAAGACATTTGGAAAATTGTGGACGTATAATCTCAATTATTTTGAATTTCTGAATCAAGAAAATATCACCCAAGTCCAAGGAATTACTCTCATTCGAGAATACATAAATGCTTATCCAACGCTAAAAACGGGATTAGAACCTTACCCAACTTCATTAAGGGGAATTAATTGGATAAAATTTTTGAATAAATATCAAGTCCAAGACTCAGAAATTGATGGATTTTTGATGGCTCAATACGTCCAATTAATAGATAATTTGGAATATCATTTGATGGGTAATCATCTCCTCGAAAATGCTTTTTCTCTATTGTTCGGAGCATATTATTTCAGCAATGAATCGTTTTTTAAAATTGCTACTAACATACTAAAAACAGAATTATCTGAACAAATTTTAGCTGATGGCGGGCATTTTGAACGCTCACCGATGTATCATCAAATTGTGCTTTTTAGGTTATTGGATTGTTGGAATTTGATCAGGTTGAACGCATTTAAAAATGCAATTTTGAGTTTAAAATCAATGAATAGTACAATTTTATAACTGTAATTTTGCCAGAAATAATAAATTGATGAAAATTTGAATCTGGTTTTAGGTTTATGTTAACATAAATAC
>JANXRS010000081.1 GCA_025356745.1 Arcicella sp. | reverse complement strand
AAAAGATAAGGCATTTATATGGATTCAGACGAATGGAAATCATATACTGCCCAAATCGTCTCAAAATAGACTTCTTGCTGAAAAAGGATTAAAGCCTGTTTCAAAATTGATTTTGGATTAATTATTCTCATGTCTTCATCTGTGTTTTCACAAAAGCTAATAAGCTAAATTTCAACAACATTAAATCAACCATGAAAAACTGCCCTAAATGTAATTCAAACAAAATAATGGAAAGTGTTGCTTTCAGACCAATTGAAGCACAAAAAATATCCCTTTCTTTAACTCAACCAAGTGATAGTGAGGCTTGGTTTGATATTCGCACTTCCGAACACTTTGAAATGTTCGCTATCGTTTGTGGGGAATGTGGTTATTCGGAAATGTACACTGAAAGACCACAAGAAATGTGGAGACGTTGGGAAAGTGGTTACAGATAATATAACGATTCAAATTCTTCTGCCTAAATTTAACGAAACTTATATTGAGAATTAAGTCCGTAGTGAGTGTCTCACTCGACAACTTTCAAAAGCAAAAACTCAAGCAATAAACCATTGAATATCAGAAATATAACGATAAAATAATAATATTCTGCTGTGCTGCCGCCAACTGTCGAGTGGGACACTCGCCACGGGTATAAAATAAAAAATATGACTACCAAAAACTTCCAACAAGCACTAAACGAAGAATTTTCTCAACAAACTTACGGTGAAAATCCAGTTGAATTATACGAACCCATCCGCTATTTAATGGCTCTTGGGGGCAAAAGAATGCGTCCGCTGATGACCTTAATGGCAACCGCTTTATTCACCGACGATTGGCAAAAAGCCGTTAAACCTGCCTCTGCGGTGGAGGTTTTTCATAATTTCACCTTAATGCACGATGATATTATGGACAACGCTCCGCTTCGTCGTGGAAAACCAACGGTTCACGAAAAATGGAACGCCAATATCGCCATTCTTTCAGGTGATGTGATGCTCGTGCAGGCATACCAACTCTTGATGGAGGTGGAAGATAGCCGTTTCAAAAAGGCTATGAAACGCTTCAATCGCACGGCAGCGGAGGTTTGTGAGGGACAACAATTGGACATGAATTTTGAGAGTCGTGAGCAAGTTACCGAAGCGGAATATCTCGAAATGATTAAACTCAAAACGTCCGTTCTCTTAGGTTTTTCCTTAGAGTTAGGCGGAATTATTGCGGGAGCAAGCGATAAATCTTGTGAATTATTATACCAAATAGGTATCAATATTGGTTTAGGTTTTCAGTTGAAAGATGATTTATTGGATGTTTATGGCGACCCAGAGAAATTTGGCAAGCAAGTGGGCGGTGATATTATTTCCAACAAAAAAACCTTCATGCTAATCGAAGCCATTGAAAAAGCATCGGGTGAAACCAAAGAAAACTTAGATAAATGGCTAAATACTAAAACATTTGATAATGCCGAGAAAGTAAAAGCCGTTACCGAAATCTATGATTCATTGGGAATTAAACAATTAGCCGAGGCAAAAATCAATGATTATTTTGACAAAGGATTAAAATGTTTAGATGCTTTAAAAGTAGATGAAGAACGCAAAACTGAACTTAGAGCGTTTGCCGAGATGTTGATTGATAGAGAAGTATAATCCAATAACAGTTTTTTTTACCATAATCCAAATATATGTCATTAACCTTCATTTTTATAGGAATTACCGTTGCCCTTAGCCTTTATGCTTGGAATAACCAAAGCATCATGAATAAATGGATTATGAACCCTTATGCTGTTCAAAAAGACCAAGAATATTATCGTTTCTTAACGTCAGGATTCCTTCATGCCGATTATGGACATTTGTTCTTCAATATGTTCACATTATACTTTTTTGGACGAAATATTGAGTACTATTTTTCTGCATTATTTGGAGAAATTACAGGCGGAATTTTGTACGGAGTTTTGTATTTAGTCGGGATAATTGTGGCAAATATTCCATCGTATATTGATCATAAAAACGATAGTCATTATAATGCTCTGGGAGCATCTGGTGGAGTTTCTGCGGTGATTTTTTCTGCCATTTTGTTCGCACCAACATCCAGTATGTACGTCTATTTCATTCAAATGCCTGCTTTTGTATTTGCTATTTTATATACAGCTTATTCGCTTTATATGTCGAAGAAAAATTTGGATAATATTGGTCACTCTGCCCATTTGTACGGAGCAGCCTTTGGCGTAATTTTTACCTTGATTTTGAAGCCCGATTTGTTTTCAAGTTGCATTGCCCAAATATCAGCTTATTTGCAGAATCTTTTGTAGAAAATCATATAGAGCACTGTCATTGCAAACTCCAATTTCCCATGTTTGCAATGACATCTTTAACACCTTTAATGACCGTTATTTATAAACAATCTACCACCGCCCGAATCTTCATAAAATCCGAATATACAACCTCATATTCAGGAACTTCTGAAAGTCCACCCATGGCAATTCCTTCTTTTCGATAAACCATTTCTGAATCACGGCTTGATTTGCCCGTAAGATGTAAGGCATTTACGCCTGTATGTAAAAGCAATTTAGCATTATGTGCATTTATGCCACTTCCTGCCATAATTTCGATTCTGCCTTTGGCTTGATTTACCAAGATTTCAATTGCTTTTATACCTTCCAATGCCGTATTTTTTTGTCCAGAAGTTAGAATTCTGTGGCAACCCGTTTCAATAATATCTTCCAAGGATTCTAAATAATCAGGAGTCATGTCAATCGCTCGGTGAAAAGTTACCTGCATGGGTTTTGCCAAAGCTACAAGTGCTTTTGTTTGAGAAACATTTACTCGCCCATCTTTCTGTAAAATTCCCAAAATAACACCTTCACATCCGCATTGCTTTACCATGCGGATATCTGCCTCCATAACGGATATTTCATCATCTGAATAACAAAAATCTCCTCCACGAGGACGAATCATAGCATGAATTTCAATACTGACTCGTTCTTTAGCCAATTGGATTAAACCAGCCGAAGGCGTTGTACCTCCTTCATATATTGAACTACAAAGTTCTATACGTTTTGCACCGCCTTTTTCAGCCGCCATGCACGATTCAAGCGAGAAAGCACAGACTTCCACGATAGGAGAATTGGATAGAAAATTCATAATTAAAATTTATTTTGAGTAAAATATAATCTTTTCATAGAAATTTAGTTTATCTGAATAGTAAGATTTTTCTATTAAAAAAGTTTTTTGTAAGCAAAAAAATTATACTTTTGCAATCCTGACGAAAAAATGACAAGAAATTAATTGTTAAGAATCTGATAATCAGGTATTAAATTAGTAATTAATCGTAACCAAATTTATAGATTATGTACTGGACACTTGAATTGGCATCCTACCTCGAAGATGCACCATGGCCTGCAACAAAGGACGAACTTATTGACTTCGCAATCCGTACTGGATCGCCTTTGGAAGTTGTTGAAAACGTTCAAGAATTAGAAGACGACGGGCAACCGTATGAAAGCATCGAAGAAATTTGGCCTGACTATCCGACCAAAGATGACTTCTTTTTTAATGAAGACGAATATTGACAATCCATTAATGCCACCTTTTCGGGTGGCATTTTTCATTTATTTAAAGGTCTGTAAATGCTCATACAAATTTACTCATGACATAACTCAACCCGTAGATTATTGCCATATAAAAGATATTCTTAGTCTTGTTTTGAGTTCTGTTCACTTACAACTTCCTCCAATTATATGAAAATCAACCATATTTCTCAGCTAAATCCTGACACAAAGGTCATCATTTTTTCTTTTTTACAAGATGATAATTTTGAAACTCATCTCCAAAAAGTCAGTAATGATTTTAAGTTAAACCTTGAATTATTAAAACAAGATTTTAAAGGTGATTTGAAGGATTTCCAAATTGCTTATTCCCTAAATAATCAAAAAGTTATCTTATTAGGTTTGGGTAAAAATCCCAATTCATCAGACATTATCAAAGCCTTTCGGACATTATTTTTAAAACAAAAATCTAAACTTTCAAACGAAGTTACCATTGATGTTCAGAATCTACCAGATAATTTGATTGAATACGTTGTAATTGGCTCGATGCTAGGAGGCTATAATTTAGACTTATACAAAACAGAGGATAAAAAAACGTTTCCAATATTTGAAAAAAATGGACTCATTAACATTTTGTCTACCTCTGAAACTACCCAAAAAGCCATCATTAGAGGCAAAGCCATTTCAAAAACGCAGATGCAAATGTTTGATTTGATGAATGCTCCTGCCAATAAAAAAACGCCTTATATTTTAGCAAAATGGGCGGTAGATTCGGGTAAAAAGTTCGATTATTCCGTAACTATTTTAGAAAAACAGCAACTTAAATCTCAGAAATTAGATGCTCTTTTGGCAGTTGGACAAGGAAGTGAACATCCTCCTGTTTTGATTATAATGGAATATAAGTCACCCGAAGCCAAACAAAAAGTGGGTTTAGTAGGCAAAGGTGTGACATTTGATACGGGCGGAATTTCGATAAAATCCTCCACCAATATGCACCTTATGAAGTCTGATATGGGTGGGGCGGCGGCCGTTTTCGGAACAATTGAATTAGCTGCAAAATTGAAATTACCCGTGCATCTCGTTGGTATAGTTCCAGCTTGTGAAAATTCGGTCGATGCAAAATCTTTTAAACCCAGTGATGTAATCGGCTCATACTCAGGTAAAACTATTGAAATTATTGATACCGATGCGGAAGGAAGATTAATTTTGGCTGATGGTTTAAATTATCTCGTGAAAAACTACCAACCCGATACAATGATTGATTTAGCAACACTCACGGGCAGTTGCGTAGCGACTTTGGGCTATCATGCCGCAGGAATGTTTACGAATGATGACGAATTAGCCAAAAACCTCAGCAAAGCCGCTGACCAAACGGGCGAAAGACTTTGGCGTTTGCCGTTGTGGGATGTTTACAAAGAAGATATTTCTTCCGATATTGCCGATGTCCGTAATTATTCGGGAAAACCAATGGCTGGAGCTATTTCAGCGACAAAATTTTTGGAAGTATTTACAGAAAATCATCAAAATTGGGCTCACCTAGACATTGCAGGAACGGCTTTTGGCGATATAGAATTTGCCCCCCAAAGAACAGGGACTGCTTTTGGTGTTAGATTGCTTTTAGAGTACTTGGAGAATATACTTTAGGATTTTGATTTTCAGAAAATTATTGATTAATTTAAACTTTATTGAAATTAATCATTTACAAGTTTGTCATTGAATTTAGCTTGTTAAATTCGCAATCGAAAATCTAACTATGTCTCAACCACTCTCATTTCTCTGTATTTCCACCTTTTTTAAAGGCAACGAATTCTTACGCTCGTGCAAACAAGCGGGTAATACTGTTTATCTTTTAACAAACAAAAAATTAGAGCATAAACCTTGGGTTTGGGAATATATTGATGAAATTTTTTATGTGGAAGAAAAACCTGATGGTTCGTTAGATATGAACGAAATTATCCTAGGACTTGCCTACACGATGCGGTCGAAAAAAATAGATAGAATCGTTGCATTGGATGATTTTGATGTTGAAAGGGCCGCCCATTTACGTGAACATTTCCGCCTTCCAGGTATGGGACAAACTACCAGCCGACATTTCAGAGACAAGTTAGCAATGCGAATAAAAGCACAGGAATCAGGCATAAAAGTGCCGATGTTTTCCAGTCTTTTTAATGACCAAGATATTTTTGAATATACCCAAAAAGTAAGTTTTCCAGTAGTTATAAAACCCCGCTCAGAGGCTTCAGCAACGGGCATCAAGAAGGTTTATAATTCAGAACAATTATGGGAAGTCGTTCATCATCTTGGCGACCGTCGGCATGAATACTTGGTTGAACAATTTCGCCCTGGTGATGTTTTTCATGTAGATTCTTTATCAGTAGATGGAAAGATTATTTTTACTCGTTGCAGTCAATATCTTTCAACGCCAATGGAAGTTGCTCATGGTGGAGGAATCTTTCGTTCCGTGACGGTGCCATTTGATTCAATAGAAGACGAAGCCCTTCAAAAAGCTAATAACCAAGTAATGAAAGCATTTGGCATGAATTACTCTGCCAGTCATTCTGAATTTATCAAAGACTACGAAACAGGTGATATTATTTTTTTGGAAACTGCTTCACGAGTTGGCGGAGCTAATTTAGCCGAAATGGTTGAGGCTTCATCGGGCATAAATTTATGGAAAGAATGGGCAAAAATTGAAACGGCAATGGCAAAGGGAGAAAGCTATATTTTACCACAATTTGATAATAATTATTCAGGTATCATTATTTCTTTGTGTAATCATGAATGCCCTGATACTGAAAGCTTTAATGACCCAGAAATCTATTGGCGAATGGAAATGGAGCATCATATTGGCTTCATCGTAAAGGCGGATAATCGAGAAAGAATTATCGAATTATTAGAAGATTACTCGCAAAGAATTTATGATAATTTTCATGCTTCTGCTCCCGTTCCTAATGTGTCTTCGCATTAATTTAAAAGAAATTTAAGGAGAACAGGGATAGTAGAAATAAAGAAATTCCTTCTTCGTTTCTACTATCCCTATTCTCCTTTCTTCATTTAACCTTTCCTCTTCTTATCTATTTCCGCTTATAAAAGTACAATTTCACAGGAACAAAATTTGGCCCTGTTTCACTGATTGTATAATATCCAGAACTATTCTGCGAGAAACAAATGCCCTCGCCCTGAGGTTCAGCTGTGTATGGAAGTACGGTTGGAGTTCTTTTCAAAGCCTCTGGAATTGTTTCGTTAGCATTACGTCGCCAATGAAAAACTTGCAGATAATTTTTGATAACTATTTCCTTATTATCAACCGAAACATTGCCATCAGTAATATATGAGGGAGTGCCTGGATTTGCAGAAAATGTCAGTTCCTGCACAAATTCAGCCGTAGAGGTTTGCGTGTAAGATTGCGGATACGATAGCTTATACAGGCGTTTACTATTCTCACGTTTGCTAATAATAAAGATGTCTTTAGAAACTTGGTCAATTAAAAAACATTCCGCATCACGTGAACCATCTGGATATTTGAAAGAAATTTTTTGTACGTTTTTCAAAGTAACATATTGAGCAGTGGTGGCAGTAATATCAGGTTCTGGAACACGATAAATAGCTGATTCAGGATGTACAGCATTATTATCTCCAATTTCACCAACATAAATATAGGCACCTTCAGGAAATTGAGCCATTGAAATGGCTTCCCAATCACGATTGGTTACTCCTTCTAAATTAAATTCACGAGTTCCTTTACCATTAGCATCTAACAAAAAAATGCGGTTTCTGTCTCCACTGTCATTGTGCGTCCAGAGATATCCTTTATTTCGGTAACTCGCTACTATTCCAGAGGCTTCTGGTATTTGTCCAACATTTTCAATTACGCCTAAATCTTGAGAGTCGTTAAAACTATCATTAGGCGTTATCTTTTCAGTACATGAAATACACAATATCAACAATAGGTATTTTTTCATAGGGTTACTATTTTACGAAAGTTCTCTACTAACTTCATCAATTTCAACTTTTGGAGTAACTTTTACCTTTTTAATTCTTCGAGTATCCACCGAAGCAATTCTAAATTTATACTTTTCAAATTCAATTTCTTCTCCTGCATGAGGCAAACGAGTAAAAAGTTCAATGATTAAACCACCCAATGATTCGCTGTCACCTCTTACTTTATCAAAATAATCATTTTCAATATCTAACGCACGGCATACATCGTTTAGTGCCACTTTTCCTTCAAATTCATAAGAACCATCGGATAATTTAACGTATCCTGAATCTTCAACATCCGATTCATCGTGAATATCTCCTACAATTTCTTCGATAATATCTTCCATCGTCACAATTCCTTCGGTCTCCCCATACTCATTGACAACCACTGCCATGTGAACTCTTTTTTCTTGAAAATCGTACAATAAATCATCAATTTTTTTGCTTTCAGGAATAAAAAATGCAGTTCTGATTAACTCCTGCCATTTAAAGTTTTCATCCTTATCAATATGGGGTAAAAGGTCTTTCATGTACAAAACACCATCAATTTTATCAATTGTTTCCTTATAAACAGGCACTCGAGAATAACCAGATTTGTTAATTTTATCCATCAATTCATGAAAGTCATAATTAAAATCAAAAGCCGTAATATCCCTCCGTGAACGCATTACACTTTTGGCAGAAATACTCCCAAAATTCACAATTCCTTTCAAAATATCCTTTTCTTGCTCAGAGGTATCTTTACCCGTCGTGATTTCAAGAGCATGGTTTAATTCATCAACCGTGATGCTATACCCTTTCCGTTCAACTCGTTTTTCAATAACATGACTGATTCCCAACAACATAGACGACAATGGTTTAAAAATGGTTGTTGCCACACTGATTAAAGAAGCCGTAATTTTCGCAAAACGAAGATTATTTTGTTGAGCCCACACTTTAGGGATTAATTCGCCGAAGAAAGTAATGATAAAAGTTACGCCAACCAATAAAATTAAAGTCGGAATAAGTTCTCCTTTATGATCTTTTCCAGAAATATCTTCTGTCATAAAAGTGGCAATCGTAATGAATGAAATATTAACTAAGTTAATGGAGATCAGGAGTGTAGCTAATAATTGTTGAGGTTTATCCAACAATTTAGCAATTGTTCTTTCACTACTACTCTCGCTTTCACGACAGGCAGCACGTTCTTCAGCAGAAAGAGAGAAAAAGGCAACTTCTGACCCTGCCAATAAAGCAGAGAGAAGTAATAAGCCCAAAAGAACCAATGCGTTGATTCCATAGACGCTATAGGAAGAGGTGCTTTCAAGCTGTTGGGCTAGAAGCACCAAAATCGGGTGAGGTTCGTCGGATAATCGTGTTTCCAAAATAGTTTTGTTAAGGTTTTAGGGGGTAAGGATTAGTGGGTAAGTTTTAGAAATTAGATAACATTAGAGTTGTAATTCTCCAAACTTAATCCCTAAAACCCAACCTCTAAAACCTTGAAATAATTAGAATGGCAAATCATCGCTACTTTCTCCACCAGCATTTGTATCAAATTCTGGAGTAGAAGGAGCTACTTGTACAGGAGCAGGACGAGCAGCTTGTGCCTGTGGTGCAGGAGCAGAACCGCCTTCTTGATTATTGTCTTTACGGCTTCCTACTAAGGTTAAAGATGTACCTCTAATTTTCACTATTTTACGAGCAATACCATCTTTATCTGTATATTCTTCTGTTCTAATTTTACCTTCTACGTAAGCAGAATCTCCTTTATGAAGATATTGTTCGGCAATGTTTGCTAAGTTATCCCAAAGCTCAATTCTATGCCATTCGGTTTGTTCAACCCGAACACCTTCTTTGTTATTGTATGATTCAGAAGTGGCAATACTGAATGATGCTACTTTCGAGCCACTTGGCAGAGAACGAACCTCGGGGTCTGAACCGAGGTTACCTAATAAAATTACTTTGTTTACACCAGCCATATTTGTAGTTTTAGTTTTAAAATTTTATGAATTTACTGAAAAATGGATTAAAAAATAAAAGAAGTTAAATAATTATTCACTAAGGTTGATTTTGGTAAATCATCTACTTCATTAAGTGAATACCACCGCAAATCCGAAGGTAAATTTACCACAAAATCAGGATTAATTTCAATATGCCAAAACTTTGTTTGAATCTTTTGATGAGTCAAAATGTGTACGTAAACAATTGATTCTCTTTTAATTACAGAATTTTTTAGCAAATCATTCAGAAATATATCATTTGAAATTATATCTTCCAATATATCCATATTTTCCGAAAATTCCTTTAAATAAAAATCGTACATACCCGACCATACATCCTTGTGCGTACGTTCGTGCATCACAAAATTACGATTTTGTTCAATGACAAAATAATTAAAAAATCTTTCTCTAACTTTCACCTTTTTCGATTTTACGGGCAAAGTTTTAACTCGTCCCGTCGCATTTGCTACACATTCCATCGACAGCGGACAGAACATACAATTGGGAGAAGGCGTACATTGAATAGCCCCAAACTCCATAATTGCTTGATTGTGCGTATCTGAGCCAATTTCTGGCAAGACAGATTCAGCCAATTTAGTAAAAATTTTCTTGGCTTCATTACTTGTAATATCAGTATCTTCCCCAAACACCCTTGAAAGTACTCGATAAACGTTTCCATCCAATACTGCTACTTTTTCGCTAAAAGCAAAAGAGGCAATTGCTGCTGCTGTGTAAGTTCCTATTCCTTTTAACTTCAATAATTCGTGATAACTATCAGGGAAATTTCCCCCATAATTTTCAATTACCATTTTTGCGGTTGTGAGTAAATTTCTTGCCCTTGAATAATACCCCAGACCCTGCCAAAGTCTTAATACATCCTTTTCATCCGCCGCAGCCAAATCTTGAACAGTTGGGAAAGCTTCAATGAATTTAAAATAATAAGGCATTCCTTGAATCACCCGAGTTTGTTGCAGGATTATTTCAGAAAGCCAAATAAAATAAGGATTATGAATATTTCGCCAAGGCAAATCACGTTTGTGAATATGATACCAAGCGGTTATTTTTTGAGAGAAAAAAAGGTGCTGCATTAGGCATTTATAAATTTTTTTACGCTGAAATATTGATACTAAATTAAGTCCTTATTTTGAATTTTAATTCCCGATTGGTTTAAAACAGTAAACTACTTACTATATACTACATTGCCAAATGTCTAATAATTAAGCATTTACAAAAAAAAAAATTGGCATATTTATTTTTTTGTTTCTTTCATAATTAAAATCAAAGCCTTACCTTTGTGTCCCCTAAGAATCAAGGGGGTATGATAATGAGTGTATAAACTTACAAACACTAGGTTAATACGTTCATTATCAGGAAACTAACTAAACAACCATTATCGTTCAATATTTTTTTTAACTTAAAATTTTTAACAAGTGACTAAGGCAGACGTAATCGTAGAAATTTCAGACAAAACTGGCATCGACAAAGCAGATGTATCAAGTGCAATTGAGTCTTTTTTCTCAGTAATCAAAGACAATCTTGCGAAAGGAGAAGCTGTTTATGTAAGAGGGTTTGGTAGCTTCGTAAACAAAAAAAGAGCTCATAAAATTGCTCGTAATATCTCAAAGAATACTACAATTGAGATTCCAGAACATTTTATTCCAAGTTTCAAACCTGCGAAAATATTTGTTGAGCAAGTGAAATCTAACGCAAAATAAAAATTAGAGTATTTAAGTTTATGAGTTGAAAGTTTATGAGTATTTTTTTTCATACAAAACATTTACTCATAAACTTATTTACGCTAAACTTATAAACTTGAAAAAAATGCAAAAGTCTTTTATAGTAATCGTTGTCATAGCAGTCGCCACAATTGGTGGTTTATATAACCTCCCAAAAGTGGTAGTAGATAATGAAAAAAAGACCCTTCAACAACCCGCAAAAGAAAACGCAGCAGCAACTGCTAATCGTGATAAAAACGTAAAATCTGATGCTCCAATAGTAACAGAAAATCATACAGAATCATTAAACGCAGAACAGCAAAAAATGATTACTAACTTGAGGGAAGTTTACGCAAAGAGTACTGGTAAGAGCAAAATTAAAGCATCTGATGAACTAATTATTCAATTTGTAAAGTATACTCGCTACGATAGTGCAGCCTATTATGCCAATGAAATAGCTAAAATTGAGCCTTCAGAAAATAATTTAATGAAAGCGGGAGGCTTGTATTATGAAGCCTTTACTTATGCCCTTGAAAGTGATAAGACCGTGAAAATGGGAGAACTAACTCGTGGAATTTATCAAAAAGTATTGGATAAAAACCCGAATAATCTCTTAGCAAAAACCAATATGGCAATGACCTACACCGCTACTCAAACGCCTATGCAGGGAATTATGATGTTGCGAGATGTGATTGCAAAGGAACCAGATTACGAACCAGCGTTGTTTAGTTTGGGAATACTTTCGATACGGTCGAATCAATTTGGAAAAGCTGTTGACCGCTTTAAACAAATTCTCCGAAATAATCCTGCCAATTCAAAGGCGGCCTTAAATTTGGGATATTGTTTAGCAGAATTAGATAGAAAAGAAGAAGCACAGCAAATTTTAGAGAAAGTCCTCGCTACTAGCAAAGACCCTCAAGAAAAAGCTGCTGCTAACGATATTTTATCAAAAATCAAGTAAGGGATTAAGTTGTAAATATTTTGTTCTAACTTTGAACCATAATTATTTATCACTGAATATCTAAAAATAAATATTTTTAACATTTAAAACTTTTAAAATCATGCCTTGCGGAAAGAAAAGAAAGGGACACAAGATCTCAACGCACAAAAGAAAAAAGCGTCTTAGAAAGAATAGACATAAGAAGAAATAGATTTAGGGATTAGGAATTAAAGATTAGAGATTAGGAGGTTAGGTTTTGGATTTTAAATATTAGGGATTAGTTAAATAATACCCAATAAATTTAATTTTATTCTGACAATCTGATATCTAATACCAATAACCTAACACCTTTATAAAACAGGCAAAATTCATAAAATGAAATTTGCCTGTTTTGTCATTTTTGTGAGATTGTTGTCTTGAAAAAATAATTTAGTTACTTAATGGTTTTATTATCAATCATTTAAGTAACTATTGGTTATGATATTTGGTGAAAATAGGTTGTGGGTGTTAGATGTTAGGTAAAATTAACATACTAATTTTTGAATAAGTTATTATTCATGCTCCTTCTAATAAATCCAAGCACGTGACCCACATTTAAAAGTCAATCTAAGAAAAATATTATAGACAAATTTTTTCCTTTAATTATTTACTTAGGGTTAGGATTAGATTTTATGGTTTAGTTTTTTAACATTATTACACTTTTAGCAACATTATTATTTAGTGTAAAATGATACAATCATAATCAATTAAATACTTATCTTCTCCATTTCTCTTTCAATAATAATTTTCCTAATTTAGAAATCGAATATCCTTTTCTCAATAGGCTCGAACGCATCTATAATTAATTGATTATTAGTAACTTAACTCAATACTCACACCGACAACTGTTCTCATTCTTTCATTTCTAAATGCTTAATTCACCTGTGAGTAACGAATTAATTATCAATTCGACTCCCAAAGGTGATCGCATTGCTTTGTTGCAAGACAAACGCATTGTGGAGTATCACTTAGAGGAGTCCGAACCACACTTTTCTGTTGGAGACATATATCTCGGAACAGTTAAGAAGATGGTCACGGGATTGAATGCTGCCTTCATTGATATTGGATACGAAAAGGATGCTTTTCTCCATTATCATGATTTAGGCCCCAATATCAATTCCTTAAACAAATTTACGAAGGAAGTTATCGCTGAGAGAATCAAATCTGGACGTTTAGATAACTTCAAATTAGAGCCAGAGATTGATAAGCACGATAAAATTGACAAAGTATTAAGTAAAAATACCTTGGTTTTAGTGCAAGTCGTCAAAGAACCTATTTCAACAAAAGGTCCTCGTTTATCGTGCGATATTTCTATTGCAGGACGTTATACGGTTCTTGTTCCTTTTTCGAATGGGGTAAATATCTCAAAAAAAATTACGGCAAAAACCGAACGTCAACGTTTACAAAGATTGATGTCTTCGATTAAACCTGCCAATTTTGGGGTAATTGTTAGAACAGTCGCCGAAGGCAAAGAAGTGGATGAATTGGATAAAGATCTCCGTGAATCAATTGCCAAATGGGATGCGGGAATGGCAGCCTTAAAAAGTGCCAAACCTAGAGATAAAATAATCGGAGAGATGAGTCGAGCAACTTCAATGTTGCGTGATTTGTTGAATGAAAATTTCGATAGTGTGGTAGTCGATACACCCGAATTGTATCAAGAAGCTCGTAATTATGTTTTAAATATTGCTCCCGACAAAGAAAAAATTGTCAAGTTGCATCAAGGCAAAACGAAGGTTTTTGAACAGTTAGGAATTGAAAAACAACTCAAAATGTTGTTTGGACGTTCGGTAAGTTTGCCACAAGGCGGTTATTTAATTGTTGAACATACGGAAGCATTACACGTAATTGATGTCAATTCGGGTAATAAATCTAATAGTGAAGCAGATCAAGAAGCTACGGCTTTGAGTGTAAATCGGGAATCAGCCAAAGAAATTGCTCGTCAGTTGAGATTGCGAGATATGGGTGGAATTATCGTCATTGACTTTATTGATATGAAGAAAGCTGAAAACAAAAAGCTAATTCAGGATATCATGAAAGAAGAAATGAAAACCGACCGTTCGAAATACACAATTTTGCCTTTGACAAAGTTTGGTTTGATGCAGATTACACGCCAACGTGTACGTCCAGAAATGAATGTGATAACGGCAGAAAACTGCCCAACTTGCGGGGGAACTGGAAAAATTACGGCAAGTATTGCAATTTCAGACATAATTGAACATCATTTGGAGCATATCTTGGAAAATCAAAATGAGAAGAAACCAACGATTATTATGCACCCGTTCTTGCAAGCATACTTCACGAAGGGCTTTCCTTCGATACGAATGAAGTGGTATTTTAAGTATAAAACATGGGTAAAAATTATTGTCGATACCTCTTTTGGAATTACAGATTTCAAGTTTTTGAACGACCATAATGAACCGATTGAGTTGATTGGATAAAATTTAGAATAAAAAATAGCCTGATTATCGTAAGATGATCAGGCTATTTTTTTTGAAAATGGCAAAGTATTTTTTTAATAAATAACTTGTTCTTTTAAATAAAATTATTTCAAATATTTATTAAACCAAGTCAAATATCGCTCAAAACGGTCTTTTTGAAAACTTGGATTGGTTATTCCATGAAATTGTCCTGGATAAATAATTAATTCTGTTGGAATTCCCAATGATTTAAAGGCTTGATACATTTGCTCACTTCCCACCGATGGCACATTAAAATCACTTTCGCCTACCATAAATTGTGTAGGTGTTTTAATGCGGTCAGCTTTCAAAAATGGGTAAGATAATGCCACATATTTGTCAAAATTCTTCCACGGCGAACCCAATTCATTCTCATACTGCAAAATATATTGGTCAACACCGTACATTGACGAAACCATCGCAACGCCCGCCCCGCTCGAAGCCACTTTGAAACGAGTATCCGAAGCAATCGTATAATCCGTTAAAATACCGCCGTAACTCCATCCGCCAATACCTAATTTATCGGAGTCCGCAATACCATTTTGAACTACATAATCAGCGGCTCCCAAAATATCTAAGACTTCTTTATTTCCCCAATCTCCCGAAATTATTTTGCAATAATCCAGTCCTCGACCATTTGAACCACGATAATTAACTGCCACAACATTATAACCTGAAGCCGCTAACATCTGACGAGACATATCAAAACTAAATTCATCTTGTGCCACTGGACCACCGTGAATGAAAAATATGGTTGGCAATTTTGCACCTTTCACTGCATTGAATGGGCGATATAAAATATTAGAAACCATTGCTCCATCTTTACTTTTTGAGGTAAATCCTTCGACCGATGCTAAGTTTAAATTTGCTAAAAAATCATCTTGGTGTTTCGTTAAACGTCGAGGATTTCCATTTTCTAATACATAAATCTCAGTTGGAAGTTGTGGGTCACTCATGGTTGTTAAGAAACTGCCCGATGGATGTTTTTCTAAGCTATTAAAACTACGATTTCCACTGGCAATTTTAGTCATTTTACCATCCGAAACACTAAATTGAGCTACGTATTTAGTTCTATCGTCGGTTACCAAAGCCATAATTGAAGCTCCATCTTTCGACCATTGAGGATTGCCCACGGGTCTATCCAATGATTTTGTTAATAATTTTGGTTCTCCCCCATCTTTTGAAATCACGCATAAAATAGATTGATCATACATAATATAATTTTCTGAAGATGTTGTTCTGAGGTAAGCAATTTGCTTACCATCTGGACTCCATTCTGGCGAAAAATCTCTGCCCGACCAAGTAGTAATTTGCTTCATTTGAGCATTTGCTTTCGCATCCATTACCCAAATATCGGCATTGGCATTACGGTCTGGGTCATCAGTATGATTACTCAAAAAGGCAATTTGAGAACCATCAGGCGACCATCTTGGAGAACTTTCATCGTAATTTCCTTTGGTGAGCGTATCCAATTTTTTCGTTAAAATATCGAATAAATATAAATGGACAGGTTTTTTGGTTAAATATCCTTCCACATCTTGCTTGAATTTATAACGATCCAAAACAATTGGTTTTGGCGTTTTCACTTTTGAAGTATCGCTTGGTGTTTTCATCACCAAAGCAATCTTTTTCCCATCAGGTGACCATGCGTAATCTGACAAATCACCTTTTTTCAAATCAGTTAATTGCTTAGCTTCACCTCCACGCCTATCCATCAGCCAAATTTGGCTACTGGTCAATCCATTCCGAGAAGATACAAAAGACAAAAATTTACCATCGGGACTCCAACGGGGTTGCGACTCACCATCAGGTGTATGGGTAAGTTGAATAGATTCTTTACCATCCCAAGAAACCATCCAAATATCCGAATTTCGCTTATTTTTCACCGAGTCAACCGTTGAAAGTGTATAAGCTACCCAGTTGCCATCGGGTGAAATTTGCGGGTCGCCTAAATTCTGTAAACGGTAAACATCGGAGGGTTTTAAAGGGCGTTTTGTGGGAGTTTGAGCCAATAAAAGGGAAGAAAAAAGGCAAAAAATTCCGCCAATTAGTAGGTTTTTTTTCATATTTGGTAATTGGGTTTGTTGATGAATCGGGAATTGATAATGTATAATATATTCGTATCTGTATTATGAATTCATTACAAAATATTAAAAAGAAAAGAATATCAATAATTTGAGTTGAAAAAGTTAAATTACTGTTAGTATGATTCAGTTCTACTCTTGTATGACAGCTACTCTAATCCAAGAATGAAATGCTTCAAAAAAATGTCTACTATTTTCGAATTCATTTATTTCTTCTGTTTCGTTATTAATTAATCCAATTATTGTTTCAGCATTTGTAATAATATTCTTCCAAACAATATATAATTGTTCTCCCAATGGATGTATTTTTATTCTCTTATCTCCATTAGTAAGTATAATTTCTTCTAAATTACGCATGGTCTCTATTGGAATATAGGCATTTATTAAAAATTGTAGATTTATATAATAGTTTTTAAGATTTGCCAAGTCATGTTTATTTTGGATAAAAACATCTGAGGAATTTTTCAATAAAATCAAGTTAAAATAAATTTGAGAATACCTAAAGCGATGAATATAGTTTTCTGAATATCCAAATGTCAGTATATTTCTAAAAATGTAAATAATTGCATCAGTACCTCTGAAGTGGTAACTACTATAAACATCATCTTTAATATCAATCTCTAAAAAAAAGAGTGACATTTTATTCAGAAAGTTAATAGATTCTTTATAGTTATCATTTTTGAAAATTTTAACGTCTTCAGCTTCAAATCTTTTTTTAAATTCATTATTCATAGATATTTGCTCTCTAAGAGTTAAATAAATTAACCCTGCACTAATAAGTGCAATAAATGGACCAGTTGTTCCTCCAATCATATCCCCAATCTCGTTAGGCTTGCCCCAGTTTATTTTAAAATAATTTAGCCAAGTCAATTGGGTAACAATATAAGGCAAAAAGATCAGAGCTAAAAAGCCTACAGTAATAAGCGAAATTGCAATTATATCTATTCTTGTCCGTTCTTTGAAAGAAAAATTCATAGTTTTTTGATAATGAGGTAATTATTTTTATATTTTCACCCTAAAGTATAGTATATTTCTCTTAAAATCTATCACCCCTTCTCCTCAATCAACTTCTTCAAGCCCAACATTTCATCCCGCAAACGGGCAGCAACCACAAAATCTAACTCTTTGGCGGCTTTTTCCATATCAGACTGTACTTTTTTGACTTGTTTTATGAGTTCGTCTTTCGTCATATATGCCACCACAGGGTCGGCAGCCATTTGTATTTCTTGCGGTTCAGTATAATATTTTAAGTTCTTTATTGGCTTGCCCATCACATCCGCAATGGATGTTTGCTCCATAATTTTCTCTTTCGATTTCAAGATGGTTCTTGGCGTAATTCCGTTTTCTATGTTATACTCCATCTGAATGGCTCTTCTACGATTGGTTTCATCAATTGCCTTCTCCATCGAACCCGTAATGCGATCAGCGTACATCAAAACTTTGCCTCGGTCGTTTCGAGCCGCACGTCCAATCGTTTGTATCAAAGAACGAATATCTCTGAGGAAACCCTCCTTATCAGCATCCATAATTACTACCAAAGAAACCTCGGGTAAATCCAATCCCTCACGCAACAAATTCACGCCCACAAGTACATCAAATACGCCTAAACGTAATTCTCGTAAGATTTCAATGCGGTCTAAGGTTTTTACTTCCGAGTGAATATATTTACACTTCACCCCCACTCTTTCCAAATATTTTGATAATTCTTCTGCCATTCTTTTGGTTAAAGTTGTTATCAAAACTCTTTCCTCTCGCTTAATCCGTTCGTGAATTTCTTCTAATAAATCATCAATTTGATTGAGACTCGGACGTACTTCAATTTCAGGGTCAAGCAATCCCGTTGGACGAATAATTTGCTCGACCACCACGCCTTCCGAACGTCTCAATTCGTAATCTGCTGGGGTTGCCGATACATAAATCGTTTGTCCAGTAATATTCTCAAATTCTTGGAAAGTCAACGGGCGATTGTCCATCGCTGAGGGCAGGCGGAAACCATAATCAACCAAAGCCTCTTTTCGGGAACGGTCGCCTCCCCACATGGCCTTAATTTGGGGCATTGTGGCGTGACTTTCATCCACCACTAACAAGAAATCATCTGGAAAAAAGTCTAATAAACAGAATGGTCGTTGTCCAGGTTTTCGTTGGTCGAAATAGCGTGAATAGTTCTCAATACCAGAACAATAACCCAATTCTCGCATCATTTCCAAGTCAAATTCAGTGCGTTGTTTGATGCGGTCGGCTTCCAATGGTCTGCCTTCGCTTTCAAAGAATTTTATCTGAGCAACCAAATCATCTTGGATATAATTGATGGCATTCATTAGCACGTCACGACCCGTTACGAAAAGATTTGCGGGAAAAACAGCAATCATTTTTTCTTCCGAAATTTTCTTGCCAGTCTGCGGATTAATGCGATGAATCATCTCTATTTCATCGCCAAAAAACATAATGCGATACCCAAAATCTGCGTAAGGCAAACAAATATCAACGGTATCACCTTTTACTCGAAATGTACCACGAGTAAATTCTGCTTCCGTTCGTGAATACAGAATTTCAACTAAACGAAAGAGAAATTGATTACGAGAAATAATTTCACCCACGCCAAAACGAAGAATACTTTTACGATATTCCTCGGGGTTTCCCATTCCATAAATACACGATACAGAGGCAATTACGATAATATCACGCCGTCCAGACATCAACGAAGAAGTCGTGGAAAGTCTTAATTTATCAATTTCTTCGTTGATTTGAAGGTCTTTTTCAATGTAGGTATTGGTGGAAGCAATGAAGGCTTCGGGTTGGTAATAATCGTAGTAAGAGACAAAATATTCAACGGCATTTTCTGGAAAAAACTGTTTAAATTCACCGTATAGTTGAGCGGCAAGCGTTTTATTATGACTCAAAACCAACGTTGGGCGATTGACCTGAGTAATCATATTTGCCACTGTGAAAGTCTTTCCAGAACCTGTTACGCCCAACAAAGTTTGTGCTATTTCACCGTCTTGCACACCCTCCACGAGTTTTACAATTGCTTGGGGTTGGTCGCCTGTTGGTTTGTATTCTGAAGTTAATTTAAAGTCCATTTTTGAGCATTTTTGTAAAGAGTAAATTGGCAGAATTCGCAGTACCCTTATAGTCGAATTTTAGGATTTAGTTCACTATAAAGAAGGAGTCAAACTACGTAGCTTAACTCCTTTTTTATAATGAACACTCCACCCATTTAATTTACAAAATTGAATTTAATTCATCTAAATTATCATTTTTCAATTCTTCGATTTCTTGATGGTAATTTTTTGTTTCATTCAAATTCCAAAAAGCCATGTACAAATCAAATGGTGTTCCGCCTGATTTCACCCAATCGACAGTCATATCAAAAGCCACTTCCAAAAAGTTAGGAATATAAGTCATTCTACTATCGCTTCCTCTAATTCCAGTCTTTTTATCAATATCTTTACCTCGGTTCAAGAAAAGAAGTCTCTCATCATAAATGTATCTTCTTAGTTTCTCATTTTCTTTTCCTCTTGGCAAATTAGCCTTCGCTAACGCTATCATTCCATAAGTTAATTTATGTGATTTTTCTGGATCAGCTGTATCATTCAATAAAGTAGAATCAAAAGTTACGTCTTCTTCTCCTAACTCAATATCTGGAAAAAGATTTAATTGTTCTGCGTCAGACAATTCATTAGCCTTTTCGGATAGTTTTTTAATTTCATCAAAAATGTCTTTTTGAGATTTACGCTCAACGCTCTTTTTATTTTCTTCCATTAGTGATAAGTTAGTTATGAGTTACTAATCGTTTTTTAACTATTTCTATTTCTTGATAAATTGATTCTTTATCCCATGGGTGAGTTTTAACCACTTGAAGTGTTTTGTCAGGCTTTCCAAAGTATTTTTGATATAATCCATAAAAATCTTTTCCATTTTGTTTTTTCTCTTCGTAACAGTAAAAACTATAAATGATACTTGGATGTACTTTATTTTTTTCAGCATATTCAGCTACTAATGCAGGAGAATTAATGAGATGCTTTACAAAATCTAATTTCTCTTTTGGAAGTAACATCTCACGAGCAAAATAATCAGCATCATCTTCTCTCAATAAATAAATATCATTTTCACCAGTTAAATGATATTTCCAAGTTTTTAGTTCTTCAAAATCATATAGAACATGATACAGTTCATGTAAAAGAGCAAACCAAAGCGTAGCATAACTTTTATTAAAATCTGTTATAACGATGCAAGGTTTATTTTTAGCGGCGAGTGTTGCACCTCTTACCTGTGTTTTTGACAAATAACTTTGGACAATTACAGTAACTCCTGCATTGTACAAGGCTTGTAAAACAGTTAAAAACCCTTTTTCTTCAAAGCGAGTATAAGGTCTAATTTTAGGAACTATTGCTAATAAAGTCTCTCTATTATAATCATTAGAATTATTTATTTTTTCAAATTGATAAAAGGCTGAACGCACCCAAAACTCACGCATTTTATCCTGAGAATTAGCTTTTGTCCGACTAAATAATGCCATTCCAATTTCTGAATTGAATTGAAAAATGGAGTCTAATCTAAAAAAATCTACAATACGTTTCTCTATTTGTTTAAAATCTGTAATAGACTCAATAAAACCAGCATCTTTTAACCCTTTTAAGTCAAACTGATTAATAATATAATTAGCCTTTCTGGCTTGTTCAAGTTCTCCAATACTTTCAGGTTTTAATGAAGACGCATAAATCTCTGAAATTTCTTGAATTTCGATACCAAATAAATTGCAAATTTTGAGAATTGTAAAAAAATCTATACTTGAACTATCTCCGTCTTCAATCTTTTTTAATAATCTGTCAAAAGTGCTTTTATCAATATCTAAAATCTTAGACATTTGAAGATTAGACAAACTCATTTCTTCACGTTTCTTAGAAATCAAATCAAATAATGATTGTGTTTCAGAATGTTCCAAAAATTTATAAATGTCATTTATATTAGAATCGTTTCTCATTTTTGAGTAATATTTTTGCCAAATATAGATATTATTTTGCATAATTCCTCAAAAATGAGGAATTATATTTAAAATATTATCTATTATTTTAAGTTTACTTATTTCAAAAAAAACTATAATCAGCCAAAACCCACAAAAAAAGTCGATTTTGGCTGATTATAGATTTAGGATTTATCTTTCAAACCCGCTTCGCTTCCTCCCAGTACACATCCATTTCCGCCAAAGTCATATCTTGTAAAGTCTTTCCTTGTTCTTTTGCTCTTGCTTCCAAATAATTAAAACGCTTGATAAATTTTCGATTGGTTCGTTCTAAAGCAGTTTCCACATTAATGTTGATAAAACGTGCATAATTAACCAACGAAAACAGTAAATCTCCAAACTCGGCTTCGGCTTTTTCCACATTAATGGCTTCGTTATCCACAACATTGAATTCCATTTTGAATTCTTCTAATTCCTCCTCCACTTTCTCCCACACTTGTGTTTTTTCTTCCCAATCGAAACCCGCCCCTTTGGCTTTTTCTTGAATTCGCATGGCTTTTACTAAAGCTGGCAAAGAAGCAGGCACGCCGCCCAAAACGGTTTTATTTCCTCCGCCTTCTTTCAATTTTATTGCCTCCCAATTTTGCTTTACTTGCTCTTCATTTTCCACTTTTACATCTCCGTAAATGTGCGGGTGACGATGGATTAATTTCTCACAAATGCCATGCAAAACGTCCGAAATATCAAAGGCATTCGTCTCCGAAGCAATCCTTGCATAAAATACCAAATGCAACATCACATCGCCTAATTCCTTCTTAATTTCCTGCATATCGCCTTCCATGATGGCATCCGAAAGTTCGTAAGTTTCTTCGATGGTGAGATGGCGGAGACTTTCGATGGTCTGTTTTTTATCCCAAGGACATTGTTCACGGAGTTCATCCATGATGGTCAGAAGGCGGTCAAAAGCCATTAATTGAGCTTGGCGTTTTTCTGTGAGATTATTGAAGTCTTGATTCATATTTTCTTTATTATTACAACAAAGGTAAAGCTAAAAGAGAATTCAAGAGGGATATTTAAGATGAAAGTTCACCTTCTATAACTTCTCTCCATACGCCAAATCTCCAGCATCGCCCAGCCCAGGAATGATATAGAATTTTTCGTTTAATTTCTCATCAATCGTTCCCACAAAAAAGTTGGCTTCGGGAATCAATGTTTGTAAAAAGTGAATGCCTTCGGGAGAGGCAATGGCCACTGCAATGATGATGCGTGCGGGTTTTCCGTAGGTCAATAAGGCTTCGTAAGATTTTATTAACGATTTGCCCGTTGCCAACATTGGGTCAATCAGAATGATGGTTTTATGGCTCAAATCTGGACACGCTAAATAATCCATTTGAATATCAAAAGTTTCATCGGCACGGTGCTTTCCTCGATACGCTCCAATGAAAGCATTTTCGGCACGGTCAAAAACATTCAAAAAACCTTGGTGGAAAGGTAAACTCGCTCGTAGAATTGTCACCAAAACGGGTTGCTGAATCAATAAATTTGTATTGGCAATTGCCAAAGGAGTTTGTACACTCGCAGGTTGATATGAAAGTAATTTGGAAATTTCATAAGCCAATACTTCCCCTAAACGCTCCATATTTTTACGAAAACGCATAGAATCTTGTTGAATATTCACATCACGCAATTCAGCGATGAAATGATTAGCAATTGTGTTAGTGCTGGTAAGAATAAACATTAGATTAGAGTTTAGAAGTTTATGATTTATTATTTTTTGTTCTGACCATAATTTTAATCGTTAACTTAATTTACCTCCACATTCATAGAACTCCAAACCATCCGAATTTCACTGTAACTATAATCTTCTCCGAGAGCCTCTTTTAAGACCGTTCCTTTTAATGCAGGATTTTCTACGATAAATTCTCTGATGATTTTCACTTTTTTCGTTTCCAAAACATCTTCCACAGCTAAAAATCCATTTTTTACATATTCTCCCAAATGTCCCTCTATGGTAGAAGCAGCAAATCCACGAATCTCGGCTATTTCTACAATGGTTTTTCCTTCCTTGAACATAGCATAGCTCAATTCTTGGGTTAAACCTTTGACTATTTTCTTTTTTACTGACTTTATTCCTTCCTGAATCTTACTACCTTCAATGCCATTTGCCTCACAAAACTCATTGATTATCTCCAATATTTCATCACCATATTGTTTTATTTTAATAGTACCAAAACCACTAATTTTTGATAATTCTGCTTTACTTCGAGGCATTTCTCCAGACAAATTTTGCAGCGTTTTTTGTGCCACAACCATGTATTTTTCAACATTTTTTTCATTAGCAACACTATCTCGCCATACTTTTAACGAACCAAACAAATCACCCTTCTTTCCCGTTGATGCCGCAGGGCTTTGACTTTTTGTTAATCTATTTTTTTCAGTTTCAAAATCAATAGTAGCATTGGCTTTTGTGGTTAGGAATTGCGTAGAATCAAAACCATTTTGATTAGTTTGTAGCAGGATTAATTTCTCAAAAGTATTCTTTAAACTTTGCTCCCAAAGTTTATAAATATTCCCCTTCGTTTCTTTGTTGTCGCAAGTTAAATCAATAGTTTTCAAAGGATTGTACGTTAATTCCTTTAATTTTTCACAAAGGTAAATACTGCCTTTTTTAATTCTATCTTGTAATTCAATGCTTTCTTCGGGTAAGGGTGCTTGAGCAGTTAATAATTCCAATTGTTTGGAAAATTTTTCCATCACAGGATTAATTTCTACTGTATAATTATCAACAATATTACTTAAAGTTTGGAAAGAAACTGTCGAAAATTGTTCTTGGACTTTTTCAAGCGATTGGAACAAATAATTAAGGATATTTTTAATGGATTTAAAATCAAATAAATCCATTATCCATTCGCTTTGCGTACGTTTTTTTGCTTCTAATAAAGCAGTTTCCGATAAATCTTGCTTTTCGGCTTCTTGATCAGGTTGAACGCATTTAAAAATGCAATTTTGAGTTTAAAATCAATGAATAGTACAATTTTATAACTGTAATTTTGCCAGAAATAATAAATTGATGAAAATTTGAATCTGGTTTTAGGTTTATGTTAACATAAATAC
>JANXRS010000079.1 GCA_025356745.1 Arcicella sp. | reverse complement strand
CTACCGCTTCATTTGTAATGGCTTCAGTTTGAACAATAAAATCAAAAACGTTTATGTTTGCCGTTGCCGTAAACGGTCCAGCGGTATATTTGAACGTATTATCCATTCCGTACTGAATATCGGCTTTGGCGTTAATAAACGATGTTACCAAAATGGAAGGGTCGGTGGCGGATGGTTGTGTGAAAGGCTTAATGGTATGGTCTTCATAAATATAATAAGCCGAAGCCAACCAACTCAAACGACCCAAATTTTGACTATAATTTAACTCAGCAGTATTTATAAATTCAGGTTGAATTTTCGGATTTCCCACCGTAATATTTTGGCGGTCATTAGATTGAATTCCAATAAATAGTTGTCTGAATCCTGGTCTGCCCACTTTCCTACTTAAACTTAACCCAATTTCTGAATCTTCACTAAATTTCTTGTTTAAAGAAAATGAAGGGAAAAATGCTTGAAACCAACCATCTCCGCCCGACTTTGGATAATCGTAGCCAAAAGTTGAACCATCAAATCTTGATGTTCCGTGGAGGAAAGACTGCTCAACTCTTAGCCCCGCTTCCATCGTAACATTGTACTTTAGACGATGATTATACAAAAAATAAAGAGCGTTAACCGTCTCCAAAATATCGCCATCTTGCGAATAATTTGGCAATAAAGTAAAGGCTTTTGTATCGTTATTTTGTTGATTAAAAAAATACTGAATATCTCTCCCGAAGGTATAACTTCGCAAACCCATTTCAAATTTTGTGGAATCGTTAATTGGATGAACATAGTCCAATTGTGCCAAATATTGCGACCCAATCTGACGACCTGTAATTTTATTTTTCTCTGGATACGTAGGCAGATTACTTCCATCAGCATTTTGTCCAGTCGTTAGCCAATCCGCAGCATTCGATACTTTGTTTCGGGTATAAGAAGAAACAAAACTTAATTCACGCCCTTTGCGTGCAAAAGTTCGCTTCCAGTCAAACTCTAAACCGATATTTGTAAAAGAATTTTCGGGAATTGTGGTTCGACTACCGAAGCTTGTAATAGCTTGTTGAGCGTTTCTGTAATCGTATTGTTGGTTGGAAATTTGATTAAAAGCACCGCCTACCATGGTTCCAGCCAATGAAAAAGTATTGTATTTATTAGCAGCATAATCCGCCACGACTCGCCCATTTTGAAAGACATTATCAAGCGTAATATCCGTATTTTGATTGAAATAACTTACGGGCAAACCATTCAAAAAATTTGTCCGATTTACGTAACCATTCAAAGGATTTTGGGTCGAATTTACATTATACAAACCTGTGAAATTCCATTTACCCTCATGATAATCTAAGTTTAAAGAACCATCATATCTTGAATTATTACCGATTCCGGCACTCACCGAACCATTAAAACCTGTTGCCCGATTTTTCTTTAAAACCAAGTTGACAATTCCGCCAGAAGTGGAAGCATCGTAACGAGCAGAAGGATTTGAAATCACCTCTACGGATTCAATTTGATTAGCGGGAATCTGGGCAAGGGTCAATTGTGTTGGCTTTCCGTTAATATAAATGGTTGTTGCCATGTTCCGTAAAGTAGCATTTCCACTTTCATCAATATTAATCGAAGGAACCGTTCGCAGGAGCGATTCCGCCGTTCCGCCGATGGATGTGAGACTCTTGGCAACGTTGAAAACCCGCTTATCCATTCCCAGAGAAACTTGGTCTTTTTCACCCTTTACTTGCACTTCTTGCAGTAATTTAGAATCAGGGTTTAGGCTGATAGATTTTAAATCTAAAGCCCCCTCTCCTATTTCAACCATTTGACTAACAGACTGATAACCCACAAATGAAACCTTAGCGGTTAATTTTCCGAGGGGTAAATTAGTAAATAAAAACTCACCCGTTATAGGCACAGTCATACCACCTACGAGCGAGTCTTTGGTATCTCTTGTTTGGAAAAAGCCGATTGTGGCGAAAGATAAGACTTCATTATTGGAAGCATCAACGATTTTCCCAGAAACTTGTCCCGATTTTGGACTTTGAGCAATGGCAACATTCAGCGATAAAATGAAGATAAAGAATAAATTTTTAAGCATTGTAACTTTGTGTTGAAGTATAAACAACAAAGTTACAACGAGATTTTGTAGAAATTTTGTACTACATTTCAGGTCTTGAAGGTTAAGTATTTTTCCCATTATTTTAAATTATTTTGTTTGACGATGAATCCTTTTTTGTTTAGAAAATTAAAATTTCGTAACAAAACAAATAATTTAAAGTGAATCAAAAAAAAGGTATGGATAAGTAATGGAAATTATTCGACCATTTGGGTTTAACTCAATGCAAAACGGAATTGTCTGTTTTCTTGCGGGATTATCGGGTGAAATGGGAATATAATTACAATGGCATCAACTTTGATTTTTGTAATATCACCTTGAACAAGTTTTATTATATTTTTCATAATTATTGCTTATTTTTATTGTTTTTCTTATTCTCATTAACCCCGATTTACATTTTTATTTAGCTATAAAAATTAATTATTATTCAAGAATTTGGGCTTCAATGAATTGATTTTGATGTAATTTCCAGAGACAGTTGCATTATTCCCAAAGCCACAGTCCTGACCATCTTCTAGGTATTCTACATTGGCTCCATTTTGAAGAAATGTAATTCTGAATTTACATTTTCCATATTCTGTACTACTGTAAACTGCTTGATTATTAGAAAGTTGAATGATACTTTTATCAATAGTTGCCATGTTGTACGAAGGCATTCCACGAACACAATCGAAAGCAATGGCTACTTTATTTTTTCCAATTTGTTGAACTTCTAATGAACCGCTTCCACCGTCATTTCCATAAAAATAACTGTACGCACCCGTCACATCAGGAATTAAATTTTTAGGTACCGTTGTTTCTGATACTTTTTCCAACGAAACGGATAATTCTTTTCCATTTATTTTACCAACTTCATACCAGCTACCATTCATTATTTCATCTTTAAGTGTGACAGAATAAGCACCAGTGGCATGTCCATCTTTCAAAAGTTCGTTGAAAAATAAAGTACCATTCGAATCTATCCTACCAATTAGATTGATGGGAATGCCTTTTTTTTTGTAAACTACGCTACCAAAGACAACTTTATTGTCGAAAGTAAGGGTAATTATTACAGGTATTTTTTTATTTAACGTACCCTCAAAAACTTTTTGAGTTAAATTTTGAGAGAACGCTAATGTGCTGATAAACAGAATCATAAGAGTTATAAATGACTTTTTCATATTTGTGGTTGATTATTATTGATTTGGGTTATTACTAATTGAATCTATATTTTTACAAGTTAATGACAGTTTTATTTTCGGGAATATTAGACCAGTTTCATCTCGTTTTTGATATATTATTTGGTTTTCATTGTATTCTTTCTTTTAGAGACTTGGTTGGGTCGATGAACCTAATAAAAAAAATTAGCTTTATTTATCCCAAAGTAATAGAAATTATTCGACCATTTGGGTTTAATTTAATGTAAAACGAGATTGCTTGATTTTTGGGGATTGTTGATTAAAATGAAAATATGACTTAGTAAGAGATTATCATTATTGATCAGGTTGAACGCATTTAAAAATGCAATTTTGAGTTTAAAATCAATGAATAGTACAATTTTATAACTGTAATTTTGCCAGAAATAATAAATTGATGAAAATTTGAATCTGGTTTTAGGTTTATGTTAACATAAATAC
>JANXRS010000078.1 GCA_025356745.1 Arcicella sp. | reverse complement strand
AAGTATTTATGTTAACATAAACCTAAAACCAGATTCAAATTTTCATCAATTTATTATTTCTGGCAAAATTACAGTTATAAAATTGTACTATTCATTGATTTTAAACTCAAAATTGCATTTTTAAATGCGTTCAACCTGATTAACATATATTAATATTATTTTATGGATTTAATAGGCTACATTTTAGCAATAGTTATTGGATTACTACTCAGTTTATTAGGTGGTGGGGGATCTATTTTGACCGTACCAGTTTTAGTATATATTTTCAGCATTGACCCTGCTTCGGCTACTGCATATTCCTTGCTTATTGTAGGTATTACTTCTGCAATAGCCTCAATCAATTATCTTAGAAAAGGTTTGGCGAGTTTGAAAACAGCCTTGTTTTTTTCGTTTCCATCTTTTATAATGGTATTTGCAACTCGCAAATATTTCATGCCTTTAATTCCAAACGAAATTGCACGATTCGGTGATTTTATCTTAACTAAAAATACGCTTATCATGCTAATTTTTGCACTTTTAATGGTTTTGGCCTCAAGGTCAATGATTCGTAAAAGGCAAGAAGTGGATAATATTTCTGAAGCTATGAAACGAGTCAATTATAGCTTAATTTTTGTTGAAGGATTAGTTGTAGGTACACTAACAGGCTTTGTGGGGGTTGGCGGTGGATTTTTAATTATTCCAGTTTTAATCAATTTTGTAAAACTTCCAATGAAATTAGCCGTTGGCACTTCATTAACAATTATTGCCATAAACTCATTAATTGGCTTTACTGGTGATTTAGGAAAACACCAAATGAATTGGACTTTTTTGGGAACGTTTATTAGTTTAGCTCTTGTTGGTGTATTAATTGGAATAACCCTGTCAAAACGTTTAAATAATCAACAGTTAAAGCCAGCATTCGGATGGTTTACCTTAATGATGGGAATTGGAATTTTAATTAAAGAATTGATATTAAAGTAGTTTTTGGTTATCTCAGCTATCGGCTAAAAAAACTGTAACAAGTATATCTGCTTTATGCCGCCAACTATTAACTAAAAATAATGTCATAATTTTAAAGTTTTAAATAGGTGAAAGCTAAAAGCTATTGGTTTGTAGCCGAAAGCTGATTGCCGAAAGCCGACAACCAAAAAATGACTGATTTTCTATCAAAAAATTACTGGAATAATCGCTACGAAGCGGAAGAAACTGGCTGGGATTTAAAAACTCTTTCCCCTCCATTGAAGGCTTATATTGATCAATTAACGGATCGAAACCATAGTATTTTAATTCCAGGTTGTGGCAGTGGATATGAAGCTGAATATTTATTAAGACAAGGTTTTAAGGATGTAACGGTTATTGATTTTGCTCCTTTAGCTGTGCAAAAGATGCAAATGTATATATCTGATTATCAGAATATTAAAATTATTTGTGCTGATTTTTTTACACATATAGGCAAATACGATTTAATTTTAGAACAAACTTTTTTCTGTGCCTTAGACCCATCTTTACGGACAAACTACGTTCAGAAAATGAGTGAATTATTAAAAGAAAATGGGAAAGTAGTAGGCTTACTTTTTGGTGTACAATTTCCGAATAATCCTCCTTTTGGTGGAAGTCAGGAGGAATATTTGACTTTATTTTCTAATAATTTCAAGATCACTCTTTTAGAGCTTTGCTATAATTCAGTAAAACCGAGACAAGGAAACGAATTATTTTTTAATTTTTCTAAGCGTTAAAAATATATGAAAGTAGAACAGATTTATACAGGTTGTTTGGCTCAAGGGGCATATTACATTGAGTCAGCAGGGGAGGTTGCTATTATTGACCCATTGCGTGAGGTGAATTCATACATCGAAAAAGCGAAAAGAAATAATGCTCAGATAAAGTACATTTTTGAGACGCATTTTCACGCTGATTTTGTCTCTGGACATTTAGAATTATCCAAAAAAACAAACGCTCCAATCATTTATGGACCAACGGCAAATCCAACGTTTGAAGCTTTAATAGCTACTGACAGTCAAGAGTTTAAACTGGGAAATGTTACGATAAAAGTCTTGCATACCCCTGGGCATACAATGGAATCAAGTTGCTTTTTATTATTTGATGAAAATGGAAAAGCAACCAATCTTTTTTCAGGCGATACCCTTTTTATTGGTGATGTTGGTCGTCCAGATTTGGCACAAAATGGCTCGGTGACCATGGAGGATTTGGCAGGACATTTATACGATTCGCTTAATCAAAAAATTATGCCTTTTCCTGCACACGGGGCGGGTTCGGCTTGTGGGAAGAATATGTCGAAGGAAAGGTCAGATACTTTAGGGCATCAAAAGCAAGTAAATTATGCTTTGCAACCTCAAACAAAGGAACAGTTTATCATTGCCGTAACGGAAGGATTGACTCCACCTCCATTTTATTTTCCAAAGAATGTACTATTAAATAAAACGGGTAGTCAGGATGTTACGGGCGTAATGGAGCGAGGATTGACTCCACTTTCCCCCAATGAATTTGAAGATTTAACGAATACAATTGACACCTTAATTATTGATACTCGTAAACCTGAAATGTTTCAGATTGGCTTTATTCCTCAGTCAATTTTTATTGGTATTGATGGTGATTTTGCTCCGTGGGTAGGAACACTAGTGACAGATATTCAGCAAGAAATTTTGATTGTGGCAGACGAAGGACGTGAAGAAGAAGTTATAAAACGCCTTGCACGTGTGGGTTATGACCATGTTTTGGGCTATCTGAAAGGTGGTTTTGAAGCTTGGAAAACGGCAGGAAAAGAGGTTGATAAAGTTGAATCAATTACTGCGGAAACCTTTGCGGATATTTATCGAAAAAACAATCATCTAATGATTAAAGATGTAAGAAAAACCACAGAATTTGAGACTGGACGCATAAAGGAGGCAGAAAATATTCCCTTGGCACAGATTTCTGAATTGATGACAGAATTTGATAATGAGGAGACAAATTACATCCATTGTGCAGGGGGATATCGCTTTACTACTGGACATACAGGCAAAAAAATGGTTTTAAAAATGGTTAGACTTCTGTAACTTGTTTGTTACTAAACAAAATTCAAGTTATCGTGAAGTCAAATTCAGTTATATGTCAATTTAGTGAGTATTTTTTAGAT
>JANXRS010000076.1 GCA_025356745.1 Arcicella sp. | reverse complement strand
GTATTTATGTTAACATAAACCTAAAACCAGATTCAAATTTTCATCAATTTATTATTTCTGGCAAAATTACAGTTATAAAATTGTACTATTCATTGATTTTAAACTCAAAATTGCATTTTTAAATGCGTTCAACCTGATTATCCAAAATAAGCTCAATTTGTATTTTTCCAAGCAGTTTTATTGTACTTTTAAATGCGTTGAACCTGATTAATTGATGATAGTTCTGTTTTTCGGTAAAATTTTCTTTATAATATTCGTAGCCTTTTTTCCCTAATGCTATAAAATCGTCATTTTCAATCATATTATTTACTGCTTTTTTTAGATCTTCTGCATTGCCTGCCTCAAAAAGTAAACCCGTTTCTTTATCTTTAACGATGAATGGCAAACCGCCAATGTTTGAGGCAATTACTGGTTTGCCATGTGAATAGGCTTCAAGAATTGAAATGGGGAAGTTTTCATAACATAAGGAAGTAATTATCAAAAATTTTGAATTTTTGATAAGCCTTTCTTTTTCTGCTCCATCTATATAGCCGACAAATTCAATATTGGAATTTTTCTCGGCTAATTTTTTTAATTTCTTCACATAATCTTCTTCACCCGAACCTGCAACTTTCAAATGATAATTCAGATTACTAAATGCTTCGATAAGCGTTTCAACTCCTTTTTCTGGAGAAAGCCTTCCTATGTAAAGTATAAATTGATAATTTGAAGATGTTAATTGTATCTCTGGTATAAAATTACTTTTAACAACCATTTTTTCTTTATCAAAGCCACTTACAATAAATTTATCTCTCGAAAAGCTATTAAGGACTACAAATTTATCTACATATTTTAATACAGCATTTCTGCCATTTTTAGCCAATATTGACATTCCCAATGATTTCACGTAACTCTTTTGATAACATTTTTTCAGTGTACAACTTATAAAATTACCATCACTACATTTTTCGCAGATTTGGTGTTGATTATCCATAAATAAGCCCGCAGGACACAAAAAACGAAAATTATGAAGCGTTTGAATAATAGGTATATTCTTCAATGCCAATAACTCATAAATATCATTACCAATAATGTGATACACATTGTGGATGTGTGCAACATCAATGATGTTATTTACTAAAATAGCATTGAGTTCTGCATAAAATCTTCGTCTTTCTGAAAATAGATGTTTGATACTTTTGTTATGAGCTATGATAGAAAATACTTCATTTCCCATGGACAATAGTAGTTTTCTTTCTGCTTCAACTACATTGTCTTCACCCCCTTTAAACTGATATTCGTTATGTATTTGTAGTATTTTCATTTCGATAAAACATAGCTGATGGCATCCTCAAAGCCTTTCACCATTTTTTCAATCGGAAAAACATCAGAAACCATTTTCTGAATATTTTCTTTGATTGTGATTTGTAAGGTTGGATTTTTGAGATAATTATTTAGTGCAAAAGCAAGGCTATCAGCAGAATGTTCCTCCAATAAAAAGCCTGTTTTGTTATTAATTACATATTCAACTTCTGGACTATGAAAAGGCCCATTTTCTTGTTGTTCAAATGACATAACGGGACATTCAAAACAGAAAGCATGATTAACCGATAAACCTAAATACCCAGGCATCACCATCATATCAGAAGCAAATAAAATTTCTCCGGTTTTTACATTATTGTGCGTTGCCCCGTGAAAGGTTACGCTATTCTCTAAAGCTAATTGTTGGACTTTTTCTTTAAGAAAAATATGTTCGCTTCCCTCGCCTACGTAATGTAACGCAACATCTAATTTATAAATATTAATTAATTTATAAAGAGCATCAATGATTAAAAGTGGTTTTTTATCCTCTAAAAGTCGCCCAATAAAAACTAAATTATACTGTTTATCAAAGCCTAATCTATTCTTTATTTTGTCCTTACCTTTAATCGCTAATTTATTTTTAATACTCAATAAATGATGAGTATCAAGGGTATTTTGAGCAACAAAAATCTTTTCAGTATTAACATATTTACCCAATATACCCTTATCAAACTGTCCATATACAATAATTGCATCAGCCCTTTTAAGATACAATAATCTAATCTTATCATACCAACTTTTTTGTGGATTAAAGCCTTTTTTTCTATCATATCCGTGACTGTATAGGATAAATTTCATGTTCAATAATTTACATTTTAAGTACGTTCTGAACATGGATAGTATCCCAATGGCAAACTCATGAATAACCACTTGAGGTTTTAAACTTTCCAAATAGTTGGCAATGAATAGATAAGTACCCGTTTCTTTCTTAGAAAAATTGAAGGCTTTTATTTTAACAGAATAAGAGGTTACTATTTGATTAATTCCTGATTTATTCTGAGAATGCAAAAAACTTAAACTGTATTTTTTGCTCAGAATATCATAAATTGGTTTTCTATAATCTGAAAAAACCCGACCAATAATAACAACTTTTGCTTTAACAGCAGTTACTTTCATAAGGCTATAAATAAGTATTCTATAAGGTTTCTACCGCATACCCATAAAAGTTTTCACTTTACTAACAATGCGGGCAGCTACTGAAAATTTTTGTTGAAATTGTTTCACAAATGAATTTATTAGTACAACTTCATTGGGTAATGCCATTATTTTTTTATCAGTTTTATCAAGCAGAGTTTTATAACGATTATAAACATTGGTATGCGTTGCATCAATATCAAACCCAATATTTTCTACTTTTGAAACCACAGGATAAATAGTAAAGCCCTTTTGTTTAAATTGGCTATAGCTAAATCTAATATCCCAAGCATCAATGGAACCTTTCATGTAGTCATTTAACATTTTTACTAAATCTGACCCTCCAAAACAAAAGTTTTTTTGTGCTTCTGAATCTTGCATAAAGTCTTTAAAATCTGACACTTCCCAATCTACTGAAAACCATCTATCCGCCCACGTTGCCCAACCCCATGAACATGATCTCGGAAAAGAAAACGCATCAAAAGGGTAATCTTTGGAGAACTCGAAAGGTAAACTAAAACCACTAATTGAAAAAACTGATTTATTTTGTCGATAAAAGTCAATACATTGATTAGAATATGTTAAAAAATTAACGGAAGTAACGATGTCATCTTCAATGACAATGACTGATTCATGATTTTTTAATACTGAGCTTATCCCATTAATAATCAGGTTGAACGCATTTAAAAATGCAATTTTGAGTTTAAAATCAATGAATAGTACAATTTTATAACTGTAATTTTGCCAGAAATAATAAATTGATGAAAATTTGAATCTGGTTTTAGGTTTATGTTAACATAAAT
>JANXRS010000074.1 GCA_025356745.1 Arcicella sp. | reverse complement strand
AAGTATTTATGTTAACATAAACCTAAAACCAGATTCAAATTTTCATCAATTTATTATTTCTGGCAAAATTACAGTTATAAAATTGTACTATTCATTGATTTTAAACTCAAAATTGCATTTTTAAATGCGTTCAACCTGTATCTCAAATGAAACTATCAGAAGAAAATTTTTCAAAAATATTTTATCTCAATCCAACTGTTTGTAGTTTAATCGATTGCGTTACCGGAAAATATATTGAAGTGAATGACGCATTTTGCAATTTGCTCGGATTTGATAAAAATGAAGTCATAGGTAAAACACCTGTGGAATTTGGTGTTTTAACAATTGAAAGTCTAAATACCCTATACCTGAAGATAGATGCCAGTGGAAAAATATCTGACTTAGAAGCAAATCTGATAGCGAAGAATGGAGATGTCAAGCATGTGCTGTTATCGGCAGATTATATATATATCCAGAATAAAAAATGCTGTATTACTATTGTCCATGACATTAACGACCGCATACAGGCCAAGCAGGCGCTGGAAATAAGCGAAGAAAAATACAAAACCTTGCTAAATGCATCACCCGATGGTATTTTATTAATCAATATGAAAGGAGTCATTACTGAGGTTTCTGAAATCGGGCTTGAATTATTTGGCACCAATACCAAAGATGACCTGGTGGGCAAAAAAATTTTCCGATTCATTCCATTTGATGAAAAAAATACGATAGGAGAAATCATTGAAAAGACAATGAATGAAGGACTATCACAAAATATTGAATTAAAAATCAGAAAAATAAATCAATCGTTATTTGCCGGTGAAACGAGCGTTACTTTAATACAGGACCCGGATGGGGTGTCCTTATCATTCATGATCATCATCCGTGATATTTCACAACGTAAGAAGATAGAGGCAAAACAACTTCATGCCGACCGGATGGCCAGCCTTGGAGAAATGGCCACAGGTATTGCACATGAGATCAACCAGCCATTAAATATCATTTCTATGGTAATGGATAAGGTTTTATTTGAGTCTGCCAAAACCAAAACTATCGGCATTGAATTCCTTGTAAATAAATCAGACAAAATTTTCGAAAATATAATCCGGATCAGGAACATTATAGATCATATCAGGGCATTTTCAAGAAGCGACAACGATTACGTATTGACAGCCTTCGATATTAATTCAAGCATCGAAAATGCCGTTTTGATGACAATAGAACAGTTGAAGCACCTTGGAATCAACCTGAACCTTCAACTTGATAAACAAATTCCTAAAATAGTTGGCAATACCTACAAATTTGAGCAGGTTATTATTAATCTGTTGGCCAATGCCAAAGATGCGATAGAAGATAAGCAAAGCATACAGGAAGATTATTGTGAAACACTCATTGGAATCAGAACTTATCAGCAGAATCAATTTCTAATCGTAGAAGTTACAGATAATGGTATTGGCATTGCTAATGCCGATATCAATAATATTTTACTTCCTTTTTATACTACAAAAGATGAAGGAAAGGGAACCGGAGTCGGATTATCAATCTGTTATCAGATAATTAAGGAAATGAACGGGACCATAGGCATAACGAGCGATCATTTTTATGGAACGAAAATAAAAATAGTTTTGGATACTCAAAAGTAAAAATGGAAAAAAATAATAAAATAAAAGTCCTGATCATTGATGATGAGAAGCAATTCACAGAAGAATTGAGTGGTTTTTTTCTGGATTCAGACTTTGAATTTTATGAGGCCAATACAGCAGCAGAAGGGAAAACAGTATTAAAAAATAATAAAATTGACCTTTTAATCCTTGACGTGCGGTTGCCTGGTGTGAATGGCCTTGATATTCTGAAAGAGGTGAAAATTAAATACTTTGAGATGGAAGTCATCATCGTTTCGGCTCATGGCGATATGGATACGGTGATCAAAGCCATGCGGTTCGGGGCATTTGATTACCTGCGTAAACCTTTCCGGTTTATCGATATTCAGATTGCGATTGAGCGTACCCGAAAATATCTTCAGATGCAACGAAGGCTGAAACAGATGGAAGAAAAGAACTCATTGATCTCCAAAACCCTCGAAGAAAAAATCAAGCGACAGTTTATCGGCATCAGCCCTCAGATTCTGAATGTATTTGAACAAGCCATCACCGCCGCAAATTATCCCGATGCTAATGTGCTGATTACCGGCGAAAGTGGAACCGGAAAAGAGAATATTGCCAGAATCATACACTATTCGAGCAAAAAGAAGGATCCTGTTTTCTGTGCGGTTAACAGTAGTGCCATTACAGAATCACTTTTGGAAAGCGAATTTTTTGGTCATAAAAAGGGATCGTTTACCGGTGCTATCTCCGATAAAATAGGCTACTTTGAAGTGTGTAACGGCGGCACCTTGTTTCTTGACGAAATTGCAGATATGCCATTAAACCTGCAGGCGAAAATTCTGCGTGCCACAGAAGAAAAGGTAATCACCCGGGTGGGCGATACAAATCCGATATATACCGACTTCCGGATTATTTCTGCCACCAATCATGATATTGATAAAAAGGTGGAGCAAAAAAAATTCAGGCTCGATCTGCTTCACCGGCTCAATACACTGCATATACATATTCCGCCCCTCAGGGAAAGGCCCGAAGATATCAAACCTCTGTTGATACATTATGTTGATGACTTTGCAACGAAATTTAATAAACCAAACATTCATATCGCCAAAGAGGTTTTTGATGCACTCCTGAAATATAATTTCCCTGGAAATGTCAGGGAATTGAGAAATATGACTGAAAGAGCCCTCATTCTTTGCAAAGGCAACCTGCTTGGGATAAATGACTTCCCGGTAAAACCGCAAAAATCCTCCTCATCGGAAGTTCATTCTGATTCAGTCAATCTGAGAATCCATGAGATTGAAATGATCCATAAGACATTACAAGACTGCAAATGCAATCAGACGGCCGCAGCCGGTATGCTGGGAATAACCCGCGATGCTCTCAATCGAAAAATGAAAAAGTACCATATATCTGTTAATAAAAGCGAAGAGTAAAAAACGATAAACAACAATTCTTCTGGTATAAAAAGTGTCGCTCTATTCAGGATATCTCGGATCAGGTCTGGGTCAATGTCATTATCAGATCTGGGAAGGACGGTCTGGTTAGGAATACTCCTTGACTCATGTAGGCTCAGACTTACGAATTTACCTATCAGTTTTGTAAGTTCAATACTGTGTAAAGGTTTACTTAAAAATAAAAAGCGTTAATTTGGGCTGTAATCACCATTTGGGCCTAAAATAAAATAGCATTAAAAATTATGTCTCATAAACTCAAGATAGGGGAGAATAAATGATATTTTGATTTATGAGATGGTAAAATAGGTATTTGAGACAAGTTTTTGAGGTATTTTTTATCGTATTTTGAAACATCCGTTCAACGAGGCATTTTTTTGTAAGTTGTTGATAATAAATAGATTACAAGCTTTATTTTAGGCCCAAATGGTGATTGCAGCCCGTTTTACAATAAGCAAATGGCTTGGGACCATCGAGAACGAGTTTTGTCTCTTATTAAATGGAAACCTTTTGATGAAGAAGGAGTGCATCAAAAAGTGTGGGGCAATCATGCCGCCAACTTGATTTCATCAGACTCATTCAAAGATTTTATTGCTCTAAATTTGGGATATTTCTTCCTAAATTCTCTTTCCCAATCGTTGTTTAATACCTTGGTTCTGGCTTAAAGTAGCAAGTGAGTTCCTTTCTTCGTCCATTGCATTGATTGCTTTTTTGAGAATCTCTTGGCTATCACATAATTCACGGTTGATTCAATAAAACTTGTGGTTATAGTCTCTCCGTGAAGATAACGGTCACTATAATTGACAATAAAACTTCGATTATTAGAGATATAAGTATGAAATTCATCGGCATACGTGCCAAAGGCTTTTAATTTCTCGTACCTATCCTTTGACACTTTATCCTCCTTGTGTTCTTCTAAATAATCCTCAATTTTTTCCGTTTTCCGAAGGGCTTCTCCTACTTTTCCATGCCATAAATTCCATTTGATACTTACCATCAGTTTTTGCAAATTAGACCCAATTTTTTCATCTACCTTCAACATTCCTAAGACATACTGATTCAAAACCGTTAGTCTCATGGTGATATGAAACCAGTCCAAAATATGCGTTGATTCGGCATTAAGATAGGTTTGTAGATTTCGCAAGTTATCCGCACCGTCCGATAAAAAGTCCATTTTTTGGTGTGGTTGCATACCCTGAGATTTCAAATGTTCGTAAAATCTCCGCTTAGATTTAGTATCATAGGAACTCACGAATCCAAAGCATTTAGCCTCTCGTTCATCGGGGACAGATTTTTTACTACTGGACATACAGGCAAAAAAATGGTTTTAAAAATGGTTAGACTTCTGTAACTTGTTTGTTACTAAACAAAATTCAAGTTATCGTGAAGTCAAATTCAGTTATATGTCAATTTAGTGAGTATTTTTTAGATTT
>JANXRS010000073.1 GCA_025356745.1 Arcicella sp. | reverse complement strand
GTATTTATGTTAACATAAACCTAAAACCAGATTCAAATTTTCATCAATTTATTATTTCTGGCAAAATTACAGTTATAAAATTGTACTATTCATTGATTTTAAACTCAAAATTGCATTTTTAAATGCGTTCAACCTGTCTTCTTATAGATAACTGGTGCGTTTTATTAGAAGAGTTCATTTTCTTTCTTTTTGACATAATTATTATTGACGTTTTTTTTCCGTGATTTATTGTTGAAAAATTGATGTAATGGGTCATAGTTTAAGTCAACTCCAATACTTCTCTTTTTGGAGAGTTTTATCCTTATTTTTGGAAACAGACGATGTGTTTTATGAATATCTACGGCCTTAACGCTCTCGCTTTTTGGAAATATCATCGCTTTTTCTGTGGTTAATACATGCGTTTTGTTAGAAAAATTAATTTTTCTTTCTTTGGGCATAATTGTAATTACTACCTCTTTTCCAATATCAGATGTTAAGTCAATATATTGATGTGAGTACAAAATTGAAAATTGGTCTAATTGGCCAGGGATCAATGCTAAAACTTGCCATTTACCAAGTTTTATTTCTTTAAATGAGAATTCATCTTTACTATCAACTTCTGTCAGAAATGTTTCTTTTTCGTTGTATAATTTTACCAATACTACGGGCTTTTGAATTGTAATATCTATGGCTCCGGGGCTTTCGCTTTTCTGGAAAACGATTCTTCCCTTAATTGTTGCTATTTTTGTCAAGGGAATCGTAATTTTATAGATGGTATCAGATTTTACGATTATTTCTAAGGGTACCTGTCCTAAAGTGGTTACCCCTGATTCAATCGATGAGGGTACTAAATTGACAAAATACTTACTGGGTACTAAGTTATTAAACTGAAAAGAGCCTTTAGCATCAGTTATAAAACGCTTGTTTCCTAATTGCACGATAATCCCTTTTAGATTAATATCTTCACTAAGCCCTACAACTTGCCCTTTAATACTACTCAATTTTTTATTGCGAGCGATGGGAGCATTGAATTTAAAACTATATTTCAAGGCAAAAAACTGACTGTCTTGATTACTCATTTGAGCGTTAGGCACAAAAGCTCCCCCGCCTGTGAACGTTAAATCATGATTGCCTAAATGTAAATTAGCATTGATGTCTAAAAATGACTTTATTTCTGTGAGTTCATCAGGTGCATAATTGTTTCGGAACATCACAGAAGCATTAAAAATCTTGGATAAAACTACTCTTAACGAGCCACCATAATAATAAAAATTTCTTGCAACATTGTCATCCGAGAATTTACTGGTTCGTTGATAATCAAAATGTCCACCAATCCATACTCCCGGACGTACCTCCATGAGTGGCTGAATCGTATGTTGAATTAACCGCTGATTTACGGAAGAATCGGCCTTTACTAAAAAATTTTGAGATGTGCCTAATCTTGCTTCATACCCAAACGTAAACTTTTTTGTACGGATATTATAACTTATTCTACCAAAGGTTTCGTTAAAATAAAAGCGTTTTAAACTTGATTTATCCTCACGTTCCCGTGTTTCATAACTCAAAAATACACGATTGACCTTATTAATTTGGTAGTTCACTGATAGCATATTACTCTCGGAATAAGGCGAAATGCCAAATATAGTAATATCATTACTTGGATTTAGTCGAGTTATGTTACTCACTAAGTTTACGCTCAATTTTTTTGATAAATAATAATTAAGACTATTAATTAATAAGTAACTGTCTTTATAAAATCCGTAAAAATTTTTTCCCGTATAAATTAAATCATTATTTATTTGTAAACGACCGATTCGCCAATTCATCCGATTAAAGACCCCAAAATCTGTTTTCCCTTGTGAAAAACTGCTTGAAACTTCATTGTCAAGCGTGAAATTATTAAGATGCAATGCCGCAGAGAATCCGTAAAAGTGAGTCCCAAAAACGTCTAAATTATTATCCACTAAAGTTTTAGATAACATATTGAACGAAAGAGTGAATTTTGTCGAGGGCTTTATCGTAAAAATACCCCCGTAAGTATCTCTTTGTCTTGGATAAAACCTTGGATTGACGTAAAATAATGAAAAATCTATCTTTTTGAATGCGTGATCCAACCTTATTCCTCTCCCAAAACGCCCTAACTCCGTCAAATTATTTACTTTCAGCGCATAATCTCCGCCTATAATTACTGTTTTTTTCTTAAAAGAATATTCAAACGAATACTGGTCAAAACTATTCGTAGAAGGTATGTTTAATTGATTCGGGCCGTGTATGATAAAATTAAAATAATGTTTTTTGGCAATATCTAAATCCCCTTTGCCTCGAAAATCATATTGAAAACCTGATATACTTTTATCTCCAAACTTAAAATTACTATAAAATACGCTCATTTCAATTGGGAAACGTAAGTAGGGGTCCCCTTCTTTAATTTTACTGGAATAAACTGAAATCGAAACTGTTTTTGAGATAGGATGTATTGAATCTTTCATGATTATTTGTAAATCAGATGAAGTATTCCACGAATCATTATTAGACATTGGAATAATCTGTACAACTTTTACGTGCAAAGATTTGTTGGGTTCAATGGTAACAGAATCAATTTTATTTTTTATTTCAATATTTTTTGTACCCGCTTTTTTCTTGTGTTTAGGGGAAATAATTTTGTTGATATTTTTTGTTACTGTGTCTGGCTTTGGTAACTCTATTTTTCCATAAGAAGTCTTTAAAATAATCTTTTCAGTGGTATTTCCTAAGTTTTGAATCACATACGCTGCATTTAGTGTATCACCTTCTTTAATATATTCGGGTACATTCAGCGCCAATATTTCAAGTTTTCGAACGCTTTCAACTTCAACAATTTGATTTTTATTCTCAGTTTTATACCCTTCACTCATGGCACTTATTGCCAAATTATACGTACCCTGTGGCGCAAGTCCCGAGGCAGCAATGGTATAAATAAATTTTACGCTTTGCTGTCCTTTGAAAACACTTGGTTTTTTGCTCATTAAAATACGCCAACCTTTAGGCAATGCAATGGCAATTTCTACATTATCTTCAAAATAAGTATTACTCTTCATCTCCAGAAATAGCGTAAAGTATTGTCCAGGTTTTATTTTATTCGGTGGATTTAATACTTGTATACTCATAAAATTTTGGGCGTAAATATCAAATGATAGCACCATAAATATAAGTATAGGCAACAGCTTTTTCAAGATTATTTTAAACACTTTAACTTTAGTGTGGTAGCGTGAAAATGTTTTTCAAAACTGATAGTAATGCTAAATTCAGTGTTTTACTTTGTTAAATAACAATTATCAATTAATTGCTGATACTAATATTTTCAACTTGTCAGGCAGCCATACGCTCCTTACCGTGTTAGGTTATATGTGTCTTATTATCAAATAAATTATTCCAAAGTCAATAGAAGACAATGAATAATTAAATGTATTTAAACACGATAGACAGGCGCATAAAAGTGTTATTAAAAAATAACGGTATTTTATATACGTTTATATTATTTAGTTAAAACATTGAGTTTCAACTAAATAATGTTTTAATTTTAAATAAAGTAAATAATGGTTAGGTAATTAAATCAAGACTTGTACGATGAATAATGTAACAATGCTTCATTTTCTTTTATTTCTTTTAAATAATTTCTATATTTATATTTTCTCCAAATAAATCCGTGCCGTTGTCCGCCACTAAGATTCCGCTGTATTTGCCTTTGGGAATGTCTTTTAATTCTATTTCAAAATCATTACAATAATTCGGATATACCTTTTTCTGTGGCCCGATTATCACTTTTACTTTCACCCCTTGATCATTAAAAATTTCAATGTTTAACTTTGTTTTTGACAGAAAAAGCCCCTCATTCTTCAATTTTATCTGTATAATTTTAGTGGAATCGTTGGTTTGCTTAAAATCCACCTTTTCAAAAACAATTTTTGGACTTTCCGATGCCCCAATATCCGTCAAAATTTGAACGCCGTACCTAACTTTTGAATCAATTTGTATTCCTTGACGCTTTTCTATTTGAAGTTGATCGGTCATTTCTACCATAATGATTGACCAATACGTGCCGCTTTCGACCGTTCCAGTGGGAACTTTTATGGTATAAGTTACTTCATATTCTTCATTTGGCAACATTACTTTTTCATTAACGCTGGTCTGTAACCATTTTCCTAATGAGTGATTGTGGCTACCAATAGCTTGATAATCAACGGCTTCCTTGCAGGAAAGAATTATATCTTGCTGATAAATCAAAATACGACTTTCTTTTTCACCTTCATTTTTCAATTTAATACTACCCGTAATCGTAGTGCCACTCACTCCAGTGTGGATATGGGTAAGTCCATTTAATATCGCTACCCCCGCAAAAGTTTGAGAATAGCCAAAGACAAGGAGAACGAAAATAAAGAAATGATATTTTTTTTTCATGTAATAACTCAATTAATAAGGGGTACAATTTTGTAAAATGACGCAGTAAAATAAATTCAAATTAATGACTCCCATTAATCATAGAATAATTAAGATATTATATTGATCAATAAAATCCATTTCAGATAATAACTTATTCTGCCATCGTGTAAGTTACCGTAACAACCGGTGTGCTTTTTACTAATGAAGCGTAAGCGGCCTTATTGACACTAACTGCATACGTTAGATTACTTCCTGAACCATCACCAGCACCTGTTTGGCAACTTCCAATACCTGTTACAATAGGTTGGTCAATTGCAGTGATGACTTGAGAAGCAGATCCAGTACCACCCGCACCACTACCGTTAGTCATAACTGGAGTAGCAGCCGTAAGGTTAATATTAACACCAGGAATAACCGCACCTATTTTCACCTTAATAGTATAAGTGCTAACGGCTGTTGTTGTTATAGAAGAATAATTCAACCATAGGGTACTATTGTTCGTAGGAGCTACAATTTCTGATCCCGCAGTGTTGGATGCTAGTAAAGGCATCGTAAGACTTGTTACTCCAGAAAATCCTAATTTAGCATAAGCAGGAATATCTACTGTTGCTGTGGAAGAAGAAGTCTGAGCAAAAGTGCCATGAAATCCTAACGCTAATAGCGTAATGATTGCAAAAGATAATTTTTTCATCGTTTTTTGTTTGAAATTGTGAATAAAAATTTATTTAAAATACTCGGTAATACAAGATTGTTTCTAAAAGAGTGGGCATACTTTTTTCACATGCCCAAAAGGCAGGAGGTAGTAATTGTAATTCACAATAATTATTGCCTTTCAGGCTAAAGCAACGACTCTATAAACCAAAAGTTTCTATACAATAGAAATTTTTGATAGGATTTTTTTTTCTAAAAGGTTTGCTTAATATTAAGACATTATGATAAAATTTATCTTAAGTATTTAAAATTTTCTAAAATGTTTATCACTCTACCTTAAAATGTAGGATAGAAGGTACTAAACTATAGTAGTTACTTTAAATATAATGGCTAAAAACAGAAAAAAGAAATTTGACGCCTGAAATGTTATTCATAATTCTATGAGCGTAAAATTATACAGAAAAATACTTATCTCCTACAAAACTGTATAATTTATCAACTATATTTAGTTATTTATCAGGTTCAACGCATTTAAAAGTACAATAAAACTGCTTGGAAAAATACAAATTGAGCTTATTTTGGATAATGAAAAAAGATTCAATTTAAGATAAAACCTAAAAATGAAGTATTTATGTTAACATAAACCTAAA
>JANXRS010000072.1 GCA_025356745.1 Arcicella sp. | reverse complement strand
CTGGTTTTAGGTTTATGTTAACATAAATACTTCATTTTTAGGTTTTATCTTAAATTGAATCTTTTTTCATTATCCAAAATAAGCTCAATTTGTATTTTTCCAAGCAGTTTTATTGTACTTTTAAATGCGTTGAACCTGTATGCGAATGCCAAAAAGCCATTTAATAACTTTAAGGAATAGCAATATTCACTCCGTGGCTGAACTACTATCAACTCAATCTGAGCGGTATTATCAAGACTGTATGATAGATGGCATTTGGTGTAATGTAATGTTGAAAAAGTTGCCCGATGGTGATTTTCTGATTTTGGCAGGAAATCTTCCCGCTAAACAATTAGGAGGATTCTATCGAAGAAGATGGTCGATAGAGGTTTTTTTCCAAACCGCCAAAGGACGTGGATTTAACGTAGAAAATACACACTTAAAATCAAGCGAAAAAATTAAAAAACTTTTAGTTTTTGTCAGTATAGCGGTTGGAATATGTGTAAATATTGGCAGACACTATCACAAAAAAGTACAAAAAATTAAGACTAAAAAACACGGATATAAATCCAATAGTTTTTTCCGAAAAGGACTTGATATTTTGAGAGAAGGTCTCATAAATTCCAACCAAGGGTTTATGAAAATCTGGGAAGAGTTTTTGATTACATTTACCAGATGGATTCAAATACAACTCTCTCATTATCAATACTTAACAGAAATCATCGGGTAGAGTAGATGTAACTAATTGTATAAAGGAACTTTAGCTTATTATATCAAAAGTAGTTAAAAATAATTGGATAAGTTAAAGTAAAATCTGCTTTACTGATAAAAGTGAACTAGAGCAGTAATTACCATCAATAATTTTTATAAAAATAATATAAATTAGTTTTATAATTTTAAAACTGTATTGCAGTATGATATTCATCATTTAATGAAAATATAATTATAATAAGAAGGTGCTGTGAGTTGTTCATATTTTAACTTCTATTATTTTTTTCACCAAAAATCATTAATTTTGCACCTTATTTCATGAGGAGTTTGGTTAACAAACTCCTCAATACAATCAATCCCAATGGAATCCAAAAAAATCCAAGCTGCTCTCATTTCGGTTTATTACAAAGACGGACTCGCTCCGATTGTTGAATTACTTCATAAAAATGGTGTAAAATTATATTCGACAGGAGGCACACAAACATTCATCGAGGACTTAGGAATTCCCGTTACGGCGGTTGAAGACCTCACAAGTTACCCTTCAATTTTTGGAGGAAGAGTGAAAACCCTTCACCCAAAAATATTTGGTGGAATCTTGTATCGTCGTGATAATCAAGGAGATGTGGAAACTGCGGCTGAATACGAAATTCCTTCAATTGATTTGGTAATTGTTGATTTGTATCCTTTCGAGGAAACTGTGGCAAGTGGTGCTTCGGAAGATGATATTATCGAAAAAATTGATATTGGTGGCATTTCCCTCATTCGTGGAGCGGCTAAGAATTTCAATGATGTGCTTATCGTTTCGTCACGAACACAGTACGCAGAGGTTCTTTCAATTTTAGAAAATAAAAATTGTAGTACTGACCTTTCCGACCGTAAACGTTTTGCGATGTTGGGATTTGGTACGTCTTCGCATTATGATACTGCCATTCATGCTTATTTCAATGGCAACAAAACAGATATTTATGATTTCAAATCATTGCCACAAAATGGATTGCGTTACGGTGAAAATCCTCATCAATCAGCTACTTTTTACGGAAATTTAGATTCACTTTTCGATAAACTACACGGTAAAGAACTGTCATACAACAACTTAGTAGATGTTGATGCCTGTATTACGTTATTGGATGAATTTGAAGATACTTCTTTCGTAATCATCAAACATACCAATGCTTGTGGTGTGGCAACTGCTCCAACTGTACATCAAGCATATAAAAATGCTTTTGCTTGCGATACTATTTCCGCTTTTGGCGGTGTTTTGGCAACCAATGGAACGGTTGATAAAGCATCAGCAGAAGAAATGAATTCTTTGTTTTTCGAGATATTAATTGCCCCAGATTTCACGGAAGAGGCTTTGGTAGTGCTAAAATCTAAAAAGAACCGCATTTTATTGAAACGCAAGGAAATCCAAGTTTCAAAAATGATGTTCAAAACATTATTAAATGGTGTTTTGGAGCAAGATAAAGATTTATCAACTGAGAAAGTAGGCGACTTTAAAACGGTTACTGAAAAAGTTCCCACAGATTCAGAGATGAGAGCTTTAGAATTCGCCTTGAAAATTTGTAAACACACTAAATCAAATACAATTATATTAGCGAAAGAAGGGCAACTTTTAGCATCTGGGGTTGGACAAACTTCAAGGGTTGATGCACTAAAACAAGCCATCGAAAAAGCAGCAGAATTTGGCTTTGACTTACAAGGTGCAGTAATGGCTTCAGATGCGTTTTTCCCTTTCCCAGACTGTGTAGAAATTGCTCATAAAGCTGGAATTACGGCAGTTACGCAACCTGGAGGTTCAATTAAAGATAAAGATTCGGTGGCTTATTGCGATGCCAACGGTGTGGCAATGGTGATGACAGGAATAAGACACTTTAAGCACTAATCATACGAAACTTAAAATTTATTAGTGGCGTGACTTCAAGTCATGCCACTAATCATATAGTATCAATACTTCACTTGAATTCCATGATAATATTCTTGGGCTTCATAATCCTTACGAAGTGGATGTCCCACCCAGTCTTCGGGCAGTAAAATTCTTCGTAAATCTGGATGATTACTGAAACTTATTCCCATTAAATCAAAGGTTTCACGTTAGTGCCAATCGGCAGTTCGCCAAATATGGTTTACACTTGGTACTTCGGGCAAAGGCTCATGCTCTTTATTTCTCGAAAAAATAATTTTTAACATTAGCGAATGTTCAAAAGGAATGGAATAGAGATTGTAAATTACTTCCATTGTGGCTTTTTCTATGCCATTATCCAAGCCCGTTAAACACGAAAGCATATCAAAATAACATTCTTCATGAGTATGTAAGAGCATACAAACTTCTGCAATGCGTTCCGTTGGTACAGTCAGACATTGATGGTCGGATTGAAGAATTATTTCTTCACCGAAGGAATTTGTTAATATGTCTGTAAATTTTTGTATCATATTTTAAACAACCGCAAACTCAGGCTTTTGATTTCTTTCTTCTTCCATTTCCATCTCCAAAAGTGCTGTTGGAGCAACTAAACTTTCATTTCTAATTTTCTCTTGTAATTTCAAAAAACCACCAATTAATGCTTCTGGGCGTGGTGGACAGCCTGGCACATACACATCCACGGGAATAATTCTATCAACGCCTTTCACTACGTGATAGCCGTGTTCCCAATAAGGACCGCCACAATTTGAGCAACTTCCCATTGAAATTACGTAGCGTGGTTCGGGCATTTGTTCGTATAATCTTCTAATGCGGTCTGCCATTTTGAAAGTTACTGTTCCTGCAACAATCATCACGTCCGACTGTCGGGGCGAAGGTCTTGGAAAAACCCCAAAACGGTCTAAATCGTAGCCAGAAGCCATTGTTTGCATCATTTCAATGGCACAACAAGCCAAACCAAAACCCATAGGCCATAGAGAACTCAGTCTCGCCCAATTAATGAGGTCATCTACTTTGGTGATTACTACACCACCTTCATTAAATTCTTGGTCTAATAAACCTTTCATATTTTATCAATTAACACGTATCAATAAATGATTAACAATGGCAGAAAATAATCGTTTCTACTAATTGATAATTGTTTATTGCTAACTGAATTTATTTCACAATTGTTACATATCCCGTTAAATTCGGTACGTCAGGACTTGGCTTTATGACGTAAAAATATGTTCCTGCGGGTAGTCTTTGTCCATCTTGAATACCATCAAAAGGCTTTGTCTGATAGGAACCTGAACCAACTGAGTAAAATATTTCTCCTCCCCAACGGTTAAAGATTTTTACTTCAATTTCTGGATAATCATTAAATTCTCGATTATTGTCCAGAATAGCCCAAGTGTCATTGATGGTATCACTATTAGGCGTAAATGCCAATGGAATTTTCAAGGTCGAACGAACGGTTATAATAATTTTATCCGTTGCAGAACATTTACTCAATAAAGAAGAAACTTTTACAACATATTCAGTAGTAATATCTGGATTTGCAATGGGTTGTGTAGCGTTTGGAGAGTTTAAACTAGTGGTAGGTGTCCATTCGTATAAATATTTACTACCTATACTTCCTACACTTTTTATTCTGATAGTATCTCCTCTGAAAATTGTTAAATCATTCCCCAATTTCACAGAAGGTGTCAAATCAACTACCGCAGTTTTAGAAACATCTTTTCCGCAACCCGCTCCAGTTGTGTAAGCATATTTGATTGGAAAAGAACCGTAACCCGTAATTGTTGGGTCAAATTCATAACCTCTTACGCCCGTACCCGTAAATATACCGAATGTAGCATCATAGGGACTCACATAATTTCGTAAATCAATTTTTGCTGATTTTGAAGTACAGAATGGTTTTATGTCATCAAATGTAACCGTTGGGTAAGTATTTACCGCAATCGTTACAGTTATGGGAGCAAAGTTAAAACAGTCGCCAATATCTGCCCTAAGTCCATACGTTCCCGACGAATTAACGTCTAAATCAGGCGTTGTGGCAATGTCCACACTGTTTTTTATCCAATGATATTTAACGCCCATTTCAACAGGGGTAACCCGTAGCTTAATTATTTCCCCTTGACAGACCGATATTTTTCCAGTAACATTCGTAATCGTAGGATTGGGAATAGGTGTAACAATTATTTCTTTGGAGGCTTCATAAGTACACTTACTACCTCCCGTACTAAAATCTGACACAATTACTTTATACTTCCCAGAGGCAGAAACAGCATGAAACTGTGAAAAAATGCCTGAAATAAGTACATCATTTAAGTACCATTCTTTCCTAAAATTATTGCGAGCAGTTCCTGTTGAGTTTTGCTCGATGACTAAGATAACGGGCACTGCGTCACTACAGACGGTACTGTCAGTAACAGTTAACTTCACGTTTTCACCAGCTTGCGGTCTTAATTCAGTTTCTAATGATGTTTCTGTACCTGCACAAGCACCAGTACGAGTAACGGTTACAGTATATTTTCCAGCATCTTTATATAAAACTTTCAGTTGATTTTTATTCGCCCTAGAGACTATAATACCATCTTTTTTCCAAGCGAAAGTAAAATTTGCATTATAAGGAGTTTCCAAAATCCTAAAAGAACCTTCACAAATAACGGCTGAAATCTCATGAATAGACGGGGTGTTGCCTGCCAAATAAATTTTGGGTTTAGGATTTTTGCAATCTTCCACCACAATTTGAAAATCTTGACGATTAGAGCCAATTTGAACTCCTCCTCTAAATTCTTTACATTCCACTACTACTAAATATTTTCCAACTTTTGTAGGTGTTCCTGTAAAAATCCCTGTACTGGAATTAATACTTATACCTGTTCCTGTCATGGGGTTTGTAGCAGAAAAGCCCGCAAGCCAAGGAACTGGAAAATAAGAATTCAAAAAGGCATTTCGGGGGTAGGGAGCTAATTGCTTACCTGTAGTAGTGGAATATCCACCCGCAGAATAAGCATCTACTAATGAGTAAGTCAGTGTATTGTTGGCATCACTATCCGTTGCTCCTAAGTCAATGCTAAACGGTTGGTTCAAACAAGCAACTGAACCCTTTTTGAGATTGAAAATAGGGGATGAATTATCTTGCGTATTTAAGGCTGGGAATGTCAAATAGAGTGTCATACCAACAAATGGTGTATTAGCATTGATGGTAGTATTTCGATTTCCATCTTGCCAAACCAAATAATATCCTCTCGAATTATTATATTTAGATTTATCAAGGACGATGTCACCGATATAAACGATTTTCGTAGTTGAAAGAGAAATAGATGAAACGCAATCTTGATTTTCGTAAGGGAAATTATCTTCTTTCGAAAACTGATTTAATGAAAATGTTCCCATTAATACATCAGCTGATGCAGTTACTCCTTTAACATAAATACTGACTTTAATAAAACCTTGATATAAGTCAGGAGAAGTAGTTTTTGCTCCTTTATCAACATAAATAGTGGCTTTTATATTGAAAGAGTTTCCACCTTTGTGCGTAAAATCAATTGTCCCACCAATTAAATTCTCTGCATAAACTTGAAAGTTTAGTGAGTAAAAAGCCAAAAAAATTAAATATTGATAAAAGTATTTTTTCATGTAAAATAAAATGTGGTGTTGTATTTTATGAACGTAAAAAGTAGCAGTTTTCTATACAAAGTTACAGATTTTTTATCGAAATTTTCTTTTAAAGTAAGTACAACAATTCATGAATTTTGAGTTACGTGTTCACAGTTTAATATTTTCTTTTTTAAGGAGAAGGATAGTTGATTTCTTAGATAATTAAAAATCTTGATAAATGTCAATATTTCTAATTATCTTCATCTATCAATTTACAATTAGTAGATTCTAAATATTCCCCTATGATTCCGCAACTACGAGATTTCTTTAGATTTTTTATTAATTTTTCAGATGAGGAGTTAGAGGAGGTCTGGCATTTTTTCTATCCCAAAAAAATTAAAAAGGGGCAATTTTTATTTTCACCTGGCGAAATAGCAACTGAAACTGGTTTTGTTGTGAAGGGAGGTTTTAGAATTTACTATTTTATTGAAGGAAAAGAAAGCACCCGTTTTTTAGGCTGTGAAAATATTTTTATTGGTTCAACGCCAAGTTTTACAACCCAAATGCCTTGTATTGAATACGTGGAGGCATTAGAAAATTCTGAGTTATTGATGCTTTCATACCAAAATTTACAAAAAATGTATGATATTTCTCCTAAATGGGATAAATTAGTTAGATATTTAGCGGAATATTCTTACAACGAACAGCAAGGACGTATATACTCATTAATTGCTCTGACTGCCCAAGAACGTTATGAAGAACTAACAAAAAATCGTCCTGATTTAATTCAAAGAATTCCTCAATACATCATTGCGAACTATCTGGGAATTTCTCCCGAAACCCTAAGTAGGATTAGAAAACAATAAAAATTAAGTATTTATGCTTATTTATTGACAAATGTCATTGTACATAATAAAATAACTTCTGAGATTTGTAAAATATTTAACCACTATATTTTTATTAAGTAATAAAGTAAACTAACCATTTACAAATTTTTCATTATTTGTATGAAAAATTTGTCGAGTGCAAATGTTAATTGACATTTGCACTTTTTTATGGATTTTCAATTTTTATATCCAGAAATTACAGTTTTGCCCTTCAAATCTACTGGAATTCCGTTCACTAAATAGCCTGTAATTTTAATTTCAGTTCTACGATTCATGGTATGTTCAAACTCCGAACAAGCCACACCATCGTCACATTTGTTCAATAATTTTGTTTCTCCATATCCTTTTGCTGTAATTCTATTCTGTAGAATTTTTCCTTTTTTGACAATGTATTCAACTGCCGATTCCGCTCGTTTTTGTGAAAGATTTAAGTTATAAAAGTCACTGGAACGAGCATCTGTGTGTGAACCTAATTCAACCACAATGTCAGGATTATCTTTCAGAATCTGAACTAAGTTATTTAATTCTTGAGCAGCATCGGGACGAATTTCCCATTTATTGAAGTCATAACGTATGTTTTCAAACTTAAAAAAATCATTGAGTTCAATTTTTTTCATTACAATTCCAGCTTCAATAAAATCAGAGCCATCGGCTTGTCTTGTTACATTTTCAATATTAATTCCTGAAACACAAAAAACCTTTTTGGGGTCTTGCAAATAACAAGCAGCATTGAAATTTGCTCGGCGAGCCATGTAATGGGTCCGTTGCCCAATGATGTCGTAATTATTGCCTTTATCGAGCGTAAAAGTTGCGATGCCATCAATTACAATTGCAGAATCTGCCAATCTTTGTTTGGTGAGATTATATAATTTAATGTATGTTCCTGCTAAATCATCTTTACTTTCATAATCATACGCCCTAAGTTGAAGTTTATACTTTTTAATAGGTTCGTAAAGTTTATTCTGGGCAATAATTTGCTGATTATTGAAAAGCAATATAAAAAAACAGAATAAGAAGATGTTTTTCATGATTTAGAGATTATTTGGGTAATTACGTTTTAAATTCTACCAAAAAACATATACTTATCGATATCTTTTTCGTTAAAATAATAAAGTAACAGTTTAATAATAAGCATTTATAAAACAAGTTACTGAAATTTTTTCTTAATAAAATAAATACCTCAACGAATTTAATAAACCTAATAGATGAAACATTTCCTGCTTTTGATTCTCATAATTGTTACCACTTTTCTACAAAGTTGTGATGAAAGAATTACGCCAAAAACTAATGATGTTATCGTAGCAGTTCCTCTTACAGCTGCTGAAATTTTATCATCTCATTCATGGCAATATAATGAGGTTATAATTAAAGGTGGTGGAAAGACTGTTGTACAATTTTCAAGACCCAATTCTATTGGTCTTTCCTCTGATTTTAGTACAATGAAAATTAGTTATAAATCGGATGGTTCTCAAGAAATCGAATCAAAAGGAGGTATAAATAGAGGCAAATGGAAACTTTCTTCGGATAGTAAACAATTATCCATTGTCGATTCAAATGGTAGTGGGGTTATGTTTGATGTTTTAATAATTAATAAAAGTAAATTACAATTCTCGGTGACTTTTAAAAAAACAGATTTTAAAGATGATGCTGGTTGGGAAACGAAAATGAAAAGTATGGGTTTGCCCGTGACAAGTACTGAATATGTCGTTTTATTTTCATTTATACCGATTTGACAAAAAACGCTTTTATAAATTACAATCAAAAGCCCTGAAAGATGTTTGAAATCTTGCAGGGCTTTTTGATTATCTTTGTAGTGGAATTTAATTAACTATAAATAGAATTATGCAACACGATATTATCGTTATCGGTGGAGGAATTGTGGGATTAGCTACTGCCTTAAGAATCAAGGAACAACGCCCTGAAATGAAGATTTTATTACTTGAAAAAGAACGTGAAGTGGCAATGCACCAAACAGGAAATAACTCTGGGGTTATTCACTCGGGATTGTATTATAAACCAGGTTCATTAAAAGCGATTAATTGTATAAAAGGGTATCATCAACTGATTGAATTTTGTGAAAAAGAAAATATTCCCTACGAAATCACAGGGAAAGTGGTAGTAGCAACCAAGTCTAACCAGTTATCACAATTGGATAATCTTTATGTTCGTGGGCAACAAAATGGTTTAGAAGGTGTACGTAAAATCTCTGCTTCAGAAGTAAAAGAATATGAGCCTTACGTCTCTTGTTTAGAAGGTTTATGGGTGCCACAAACGGGTATTGTGGATTATAAAGTGGTGAGTCAAAAAATGGCAGAAAAACTTCGTAATTTGGGAGCTGACCTACAATTTAATGAAAAAGTTACGGGTATCACGAAGGGACATTCGTTATCGATTGTGAAAACGGAACGCAATACTTACGAGACAAAATTGGTAATTAATTGTGCGGGATTATATTCAGATAAAGTAGCTCAAATGTCGCAGGATACTCCAATTGATGTACGGATTGTTCCATTCAGAGGAGAATATTTCAAGATTCGTCCCGAAAAGCATTATTTAGTTAAAAACCTTATTTATCCTGTTCCAGACCCTAATTTTCCATTTTTGGGTGTGCATTTTACTCGTATGATGAAAGGTGGTGTGGAAGCTGGACCAAATGCGGTTTTGGCGTTCAGAAAAGAAGGGTATAAAAAAATGGATATTAACGCCAAAGAATTATGGGAAACGCTCACGTGGGGCGGATTTCAGAAAGTGGCGACAAAATATTGGGAAATGGGATTGGGCGAAATGTACAGAAGTTTCTCAAAAACAGCCTTCACTAAAGCGTTGCAAGAATTAATTCCAGATATTCAAGAAGGTGACCTAATCGAAGGTGGTGCGGGTGTGAGAGCCCAAGCCTGCGACCGTACAGGAGGACTTTTAGACGATTTTGCCATTATTGAAGATGAAAAGATAATCAACATTCTTAATGCTCCATCACCAGCGGCAACGTCCTCGTTATCAATTGGTCAGACGGTTTCGGAAATGGCTTTAAGACGGTTTTAGGAGTGTATTGTGATTTTCCAAAATCGCAAATTTTTTATATATTTACATAAAATAAAATACTATGAACGCTATACTTTTAGAATCAGAATCGGGTCAAGATTTAAAACTTTTGTTAGCCTTGGCTCAAAAATTGGGGATTCGTACTCAAAAATTATCTGTGCCGCAATGGGAAGACCATCAATTGGCTTTGAAAATTGATGAAGGAATGAAAACGCCTTTAGTTTCTCGTGAAGATGTATTTAAGGCACTTTCCAAATAATGAAGGTAGCTTTTAAAAGTAATTTTTTGAAGGAAATTTAGAAACTTAAAGATGCGGATTTGAAAGAAAATATTATGAATATAATTATTAATGTTGAAGAATCAGAAGCGTTTACAGACATAAAAAACTTCAAAAAGCTAAAAGGATATACCAGTTATTTCAGAATAAAATCAGGGAAATACCGCATTGGACTTAAATGGGAAGATGATGAACAAACGCTATATTTTGTTACATTTGACCATCGAAAAGATATTTATAAAAACTTTCCGTAGGAAATATATCTAAATACGTAAATCTTGAAACTACTAAAATGGGAGATATTATGGAAACGGCTCAATTGGATGTTGAAAAAAAGTAGCAGAGGAATTAAAAAAAAAATAGGGTTTTAGTTACGGTAAAATCATGAAATATGTAGGTTTGTCAGAAAAATAAATTGATTATTTATAAAACAAAAAAGCCCCTAAAAATTTAATTTTAGGGGCTTTTTATTATCCTTTCAAACTCGCTATCCTTTCTTCTAATGCCTTAATTTTTGACTCAGCATCGGCCAATTTTTGGCGTTCTCTTTCCACTAATTCTGGTTTGGCATTGGCAACAAAACGCTCATTGGAAAGTTTTGCTTCGGTTGCTTTTTTGAAACCTAAATTGTACTCCAAATCCTTTTGAGCCGTTTCTAATTCTGCCTCAACGTCTATTTCTCCTTCGAGATTAATAAAAAATTCATCGGCTTTTACAACAAACGAAATTGCTCCGTCCACTTTGTCTGAAACGTAACTGATTGTTTCCGTATTTGCCAATTTTTCAATAATTGATTCAATATTTTCGTAACGTGCTTTGTTGTCTGTTTTAATGGCTAATGGTAGAACAATTTTTGGAGAAAGTTGCTTGACGTTGCGTATTTCCCTGATTTTTGATACCACCTCAAACATCACATCAAAACTTGCTAAAAGTTCCGTATTTATATCTCCACCTTGGGGAAATTCAGTTCTACAAATACTTTCGCCTTCGTTGCGTTCTGCCAAAGCCTGCCAAATTTCTTCGGTAATAAATGGCATATACGGATGTAACAGACACGTTAATTTCTCAAAAATCTCAATGGTTGAATTAAAAGTTGCTTTGTCGATTGGCTGTTCAAAATCTGGTTTGATGATTTCCAAATACTTAGAACAGAAGTCATTCCAAACTAAATTATACAATGATAAAAGCGCATCCGAAATTCTGAACTTCGTGAAATGGTCTTGAATTTCCTTAATCGTTTGATTAATGCGTGAATTAAACCAATCAATGGCTAATTTATTACTTTCAATTATCGGCTGTTCTGTAACTGTCCAACCTTCAACCAAACGATAGGCATTCCAAATTTTATTACAGAAATTACGTCCTTGTTCACACAATTTTTCATCAAAAAGCAAGTCGTTTCCTGCGGGAGCCGAGAACAATAATCCAGAACGTACACCATCTGCTCCAAAACGCTCAATCAATTCCAAAGCATCGGGCGAATTACCTAATTGCTTAGACATTTTGCGTCCTTGTTTATCACGTACAATACCCGTTAGATAAACATTTTCAAAAGGTAATTTCCCCTTAAATTCGTACCCTGCAATAATCATTCGGGCAACCCAGAAAAATAAAATATCTGGACCCGTTACTAAATCATTGGTTGGGTAATAATAGTTAATGTCCTCATTGTCAGGGTTACGGATACCATCAAAAGTAGCGATGGGCCAAAGCCATGACGAAAACCAAGTATCCAAAACATCAGGGTCTTGGGTTAAATCTTCTTCGGTTAAGGCAAAAAGCAAACGTTCATGTTGAGCTTTGTGTAAGGCTTCACGTTTGGTTTTTGCAACGATAATTGTTCCATCTTGCAGGTAAAATGCAGGAATTTGTTGTCCCCACCATAACTGGCGACTGATACACCAATCATGCACATTTTCCATCCAAGAACGATACGTATTCTTGAATTTTGAAGGGTATAATTTGATAGTATCGTTCATTACATTTTCCAAAGCAGGTTTAGACAGTTCTTCCATTTTCAAAAACCATTGTAACGACAATTTTGGTTCGATAACCGCACCCGTTCGCTCAGAAGTTTTTACGATAGATTTATACTCTTCCATCTTTACCAAATGTCCCGATTCTTCCAAATCCTTCACAATATTTCGACGAGCGGCAAAACGGTCTTGTCCAACGTATAAAACGGCTTTTTCATTCAAGAAACCACCATCATCCAAAATATCAATAACGGGTAATTTATGCTTTATGCCTAACTCATAATCGTTCAAATCATGGGCTGGTGTTACCTTTAAGCAACCTGTTCCAAAATCCATCGTTACATATTCATCGGTAATAATGGGTATTTCACGGTTTAACAAAGGAATTTTTACAGTTTTGCCATGTAAATGTATGTAGCGTTCATCATTTGGATTTACACAAATGGCAGCATCCGCCATAATGGTTTCTGGGCGAGTGGTAGCAATGGTAACATAGCTTTCGGCTGTTTCTTCGCCAACTGCCGACTGCTGACTGCTGACTGCATAGTTGATGTAATATAATTTCGCTTGAATATCTTTTTCAATCACTTCTTCATCCGAAAGAGCGGTTTTTCCGAGAGGATCCCAATTTACCATTCTCACGCCACGATAAATATTTCCTTTGTTATATAAATCAACGAAAACATCAATTACTGATTCATAATAATGGGCATCCATCGTAAAATTGGTTCTGTCCCAGTCGCAGGAAGCACCTAATTTTTTCAATTGGTCGAGGATAATTCCACCGTATTTATCTTTCCATTCGTGGGCATAAGCCAAAAATTCTTCCCGAGAAATATCCTTTTTTTCAATCCCTCTTTCTTTCAACATCGCCACCACTTTTGCTTCTGTTGCAATAGACGCATGGTCAGTTCCAGGCACCCAACAAGCTTCTTTGCCTTCCATGCGAGCCTTACGAATAAGTACATCTTGGATGGTATTGTTCAACATGTGTCCCATGTGCAGAATTCCCGTAACGTTTGGAGGCGGAATTACAATGGAATATGGTTCTTTATCAGGGTTTGGTTTTGAAGCAAAATGTTTATTATCAAGCCAATATTGATACCATTTGGCTTCTATTTCTTGTGGAGCGTATGTTTTTGAAATCATTGGTTTTTAATTTAGGATTGCAAAGATAAGGAATTTAAGGCAATGGTTTGGGGTGTTTTTGCAAGAATGATGCCTGTTTATTGTTGCTACATTCAAGAAATTCTTGTATGTTTGTAATAGACACTTTAATACCTCCTAATCAATAAAAATGGATATCCTCAACGAAACAATTGCTTGGCTGATGAAAAGACGCTTGCCCCGAATCCAGTCGTTTATGGAACGACCGATGGAAACGCAGGAGCAAATGTTTTGGAATTTAATACAGTCTGCCAAACATACTGAATGGGGTAAACGTTTTGACTATCAGTCAATTAGTTCTATTGTGGACTTTCAACAACGTGTACCCATCTCAAATTACGAAAGCCTTTTTCCCTACATAGAACGCATGATGCGGGGCGAACAAAACGTTCTTTGGCATTCAGAGATTCAGTTTTTTTCTAAATCATCTGGTACGACTAACGCTCGTTCTAAGTTTATTCCTGTCTCAAAAGAATCCCTTGATGAATGTCATTTTATGGGCGGAAAGGACATGATGACACTTTTAGTCGAGAATAAACCCGACACCGAAATTTTTTCTGGAAAAGGCTTATCAATAGGAGGAAGTTTGCAATCTAACCAGTTGAATTCCAGAAGTGTATTGGGCGATGTATCGGCAGTGGTGATGAAAAATTTGCCGATTTGGGCTCAATTGATTCGCACGCCATCTTTGGATGTTGCTTTGATGGATGTTTGGGAAGACAAAATTCAGAAAATGGCAGAAATTACTTCTCAAGAAAACGTGACCAGTATTTTAGGTGTTCCAACTTGGACATTAGTTTTGATTGAGAAAATTTTGGAGATTACAGGAAAAAATAACATCCTTGAAGTTTGGCCCAATTTCGAGTTTTTTATTCACGGAGCAGTGGCATTTCAGCCTTATCGTGAAATGTTTCAAAAAAGTATATTTCCTTCAAAATCAGTGAGTTATCTTGAAATTTATAATGCTTCTGAAGGTTTTTTTGGCGTGCAAGATGATTTCTCTCGCCCCGACGAAATGCTTTTAATGTTGGACTATGGGATTTTCTATGAGTTTATTCCAATGGAAGAAATTGAGAGCGAAAATCCTAAAGTTTTGACTTTGGACGAAGTAGAATTATATAAAAATTATGCCGTTATGATTTCAACCAATGCTGGATTATGGCGGTATAAAATTGGTGATACCGTAAAATTTACTTCAAAATATCCGTACAGAATCAAGATTTCGGGACGAACTAAACACTTTATCAACGCCTTTGGCGAAGAACTTATCATCGAAAATGCCGAGCGTGCTATCACTCGTGCTTGTGAAACTACAGGAGCAATTCTAACTAACTACACGGCTGGACCTGTTTATATGAATGACCGTCAGCAAGGTTGTCACGAATGGATTATAGAATTTTCGCAATTGCCTGATAATCAAGAAGTTTTTAATAAAGTTCTTGACGAAACGCTCCGAGAAATTAATTCAGATTATGATGCCAAACGTTATAAAGATATGGTTTTAAAAGAACCCAAAATCAACGTTGTTCCTCACGATACTTTTTATACATGGATGAGAAATCGGGGAAAATTAGGGGGACAACATAAAGTGCCAAGATTGAGTAATTCACGGGAGTTTGTGGAGGAGATTTTGCTGGTGAGGAAGGAGGTTTTGGTGTAGGGGATTAGACAATAAATTTGACTAAATTAATAAAAAATAATCACTCATTTATCCCTCCAATTTACACGAATCAAAGAGCATAATGGTCAAATACAATAGAAACATTACAGAACTTAAAACAAAAGCTGCCATGTGGTGGCCCGAAGAATTAAAAACTAAAAACGCATTAGCAAATGTATTACCTCTTCTCTTAAAAACTCAAGAAGATTTTTTAAGACTTCTAATTTTAACAGGTTGAACGCATTTAAAAATGCAATTTTGAGTTTAAAATCAATGAATAGTACAATTTTATAACTGTAATTTTGCCAGAAATAATAAATTGATGAAAATTTGAATCTGGTTTTAGGTTTATGTTAACATAAATAC
>JANXRS010000067.1 GCA_025356745.1 Arcicella sp. | reverse complement strand
TTTATGTTAACATAAACCTAAAACCAGATTCAAATTTTCATCAATTTATTATTTCTGGCAAAATTACAGTTATAAAATTGTACTATTCATTGATTTTAAACTCAAAATTGCATTTTTAAATGCGTTCAACCTGATATATTTATTAAATATCTCCTCTTACCTAGTTATTTTCTATAACTATTTAACTTATAAATGCTTTTACCAAAATAATTGCTTCAAATTTTACATAAATCAATCATTAATAGAATTAAGTGATTTCGTCTTTTATAATTCGCCCATGAAGAATAGTACCATTAACATACTTAACCTTGTTTTACTACTGCCTATTTTATGTTTTGGCTTCAATAAAGCATTTTCACAGAATAAAAAGGTTCTTCCTGCTCCCATTAATACGGCTAAATTTACAGAATATGCTCCATCAATTAGTGCAGATGGTAAAACCCTGATTTTTGAGTCTGATAGACAAGGTGATTGGAAACTATTTGAATCTCACCTAAACGGCAAAAATTGGTCAGTTCCCATACCTATTCCCAAAATTACTACTACTTTTTTTGAAAAAGCACCTCTTGGTGGTCCTTGTTTAAGTTACGATGGCAATTTATTATTATTTTCTGCCAATGGAAAAGATTCTGACGGACATGAAGATATTTACTATTCAATCCGAGAAAAAAGTGGTTGGTCAGCTCCCATGAATTTTGGTAAATCAATTAATACGATTGATTATGAAGGTTACCCATCTTTGTCCGCCGATGGAAAACACCTCTATTTTGCTCGTGCTAAGTATATTTTTGACGATAAAAAAGACCCTCAGCAACGCTGTTATCGCATTATGCGAGCAGAGCGTGGAACAAGTGGAAAATGGGAAACTGCCATAGAATTGCCCAGCCCCATAAATTTAGTTTGTGAAAAAGCACCAAGAATCATGCCCGATGGCAAAACTTTGATGTTTTCATCTATTAGAAAAGACGGACAAGGAAATTTTGATATTTATAAATGTACATTGCAAGAAAATGGTACTTGGACAGATGCCGTTACGTTAGATTTTTTGAATACTTCTGGACCCGACCAATTTGTGGCAGTGCCTGCTTGCGGAGAAATGATGTATTATGTAATGGATGGGGACATTTACACCGCCACCGTTCCGATCGAAGCAGTTGCTACTATTCAAGGATACATTACTGATTCCACTTCAAATAATGGTTTACTCGCTAAGATAATGGTTTCTGAAATGAAAAATCCAGCTAAAGTTATTGCTGAATTTGAATCAATTGCTTTGGATGGTCGTTTTTCAGCGGTGTTGGAATCCAGAGGAAAGTATATTTTTGAAATTAGTAAATCTGGTTTTTACCAGAAGAAAGCTGTTATTGATTTATCCGAAAAACGAGATTGCGAGACGTATGAGCAAGATTTTAGGTTGATTCCACTAGGAGGAAAAATTGAAGTTATTGCGGATGGCTTTGTAAACGCCCGTACTATTTTCCCAATTACAAATATTGCGTTAGGAAAACAAGATCAGGATAAAGTCAAATTGGCAACAGATAGCTATAATCTCACCATTAAAGTTGTTGATGCTGAAATACAAAAACCCATTAAAGAGGCTATTATAAGAATTACCGATATAAAAACATTAGAAGTTAAAGAAGCTACTAAAAATAAAGACAACGATTTTACCGCCAATTTAAAACGTTCAGATTTTTATGAACTTAATGTTAAGGCAGAAGATTATGTAGCATCTCCAGACCAGAAAATTGATATGATTCCAGAAGGCAATGCAATTAATTTTATCTTATCGAAAAAGAAAAGGTTACCCGTAAATTTTGCCATTTTCGATGTTACTACGAATAAAGCTTTAAAGGCAAGTTTTAGGGTTAGATTAGAAAAAGAACAAAAATCTTTTTCATTTGAGGATGAAATTGAAGGTATCGTAAAAGTAGCTGAAAGAGAAGTTTTTACCGTTGAAACATCCGCTGATGGCTATAAATCTATACAAAGCACCTTCAATATGGCGGATTTTAGTTTGGATAAAAAGTATTTATTTCCGATTCGATTAGAAAAAGCCCTTTTTGTATTAAATTTAAAAGCCATTAATAAAATAACCAATGAAGCTGTGACCATTGGAGATTACAGAATCATTAATTTAACGGTAAAAACCAATAAACCCACGATTGTTAAATTGCCTTTGGGAGATGCTATTGTGAGCTTAACGCCAGAAAATAAATATAATTTAGAAATCATTGCGGAAGGTTTTGAAAAATTTGAACAAGAAATATTTAAGCGTTCAAACCATGATTTAGTTTGTAGATTAGTACCTAAGTCTCAAGCATCAGCTATTGATGATATGAGTAAACTTGTAAAGATCCGTTCTTTAAGAAAATATAGCCTTCTATTATACGCTATTGATGCTCGTAAGAAAGATAAAGTACCGGCTAACTTCAAGATATATGATTCTGGTAAAGAAATAATGGCTTCTGGAAAAACGGATATTCTTCGTGAACAAATCGCAGTAATCTTGACAGAGAAAACAACCTATACCCTTGAAATCACAGCGCCAGGATATAAACCTTACGAAGGAAAAATTACCCCTGACAGCTCAATGAAAAATACCTCCATTGCTTCGTGGTTGGTGAAGGATGATAGTAAGTTTACTTTCAAGGTTTTAGATGCTCAGAGTAATACTATTGTTGATAAATGCTTTGCTAAATTAACCGATATAAAATCAAATCAGGAATTAATATTGGTTAAATTTGGTGATGAGTTTTCGGCAGAATTAAGCCCCGTAACAAGTTATATGCTTGAAATTGAGGCATTGGGTTACGCTAAGTACATCAATAAAATTGAACTAAATTCAGAGCGAAAAAAGGATATTAAATTAATTAGAACAAAAGAACCTGTAATAACAAAACTATCTACTTTATCGGTAAGTACGGTAAACCCGAAAGAGAAATTGCCAATATTTCAAGGGAAAAATTTTGAGAAGATTGAAAAAGGTAAAGCTATTGTTCTGAATAATGTCTATTTTGAACAAAGTAGCTTCACTATGCAAAAAGAATCTTATCCTGAGTTAGATAGAGTGGTTTTGATATTAAAGACAAATCCGCAAACGAAAATTGAGATTTGCGGATATACTGATAACATAGGCGACCAACGGTTGAACTTAGCCCTATCAGAAAATCGTGCAAAAGTGATTCTGAACTATTTTGTGAGCAAAGGAATTGATGAAGACCGTTTACTCTATAAAGGATACGGCGGTACAAAATCCGTGGCTCCGAACGATTCAGAAGGTAATAAAAAGAAAAATCGTAGGGTTGAAATTGTGGGAATTCAGTAATTGTAATAAAAACTAAAACATATATAAATGAAAAAGCAACTTATTATTTTATTCTTTCTAATTATCGCTAGTTTTGCGGTTCACGCACAGTCAGATGCTAACTCACGCTTGTATGAATTACGAGTTTATTATGCTTCGGAAGGAAAATTCCAAGACTTAATAAATCGTTTTCAACAACATACGCTCACCTATTTTTCTAACTACAATATGCGTTTAGAAGGCTTTTGGCTACCTCTGGGTGAAAATAAGGAGAATAAATTAGTATATCTACTTTCGTATTCTTCACGTGAGGCGAGAGATAAATCTTGGAAACAATTTATGGGCGATAAAGGTTGGATAGCGGTAATGAAAAATTCGGCTGTTAATGGTGAAATTGTGGCTAAAGTTGAGAGTACTTTTTTGAAAACAACCGATTTCTCACCTAATAATATGAAATCAATGGGGAATAGAGTTTTTGAATTGAGAACGTATAAAACTACGCCAAATCATTTACCCAATTTAATGTCCCGTTTTAGAGATCATACCCTAAAATTATTTGAAAATTACGGAATGACCAATATTATCTATTTGACCCCGACTGATAAAGAACAAGGTTCGGATGATTTATTGATTTACTTTTTGGCTCATAAAACCAAAGAAGATGGTTTAGCATCTTTCAAGGCCTTTGGAGCAAGTCCAGAATGGCAAGTGGTTAAAAAAGCATCCGAAGAAAATGCGGGTGGTCCTCTTACTATTTCTGTTAAATCTGAATACTTGGTTCCTGCTGATTTTTCATCACTAAAATAGATTTTAATGATGGACTATGAGTAATGAGCAAATAATTAGATAATTCATCATTCACTACTTATAATTTAAAGCTAAAAATGTCAAAAATTGCTCTTATTACAGGCGCTACATCGGGCATCGGCAAAGCAACTGCCGAAGCCTTTGCGGATTTAGGAATTAATTTAATCCTTTGTGGAAGACGCTTAGATCGTCTATATGAAGTCCAAGAAGCCCTTTCGAATAAAGTAGAAGTCAACATTTTGGCTTTTGATGTACGAAATCGTTCAGAGGTTGAAAAAGCCTTTAATACTTTACCAGAAGAATTAAGAGTAATAGACATTTTGGTTAATAATGCTGGCAATGCTCACGGTTTAAATCCTATTCAAGATGGCAATCCTGATGATTGGGATGCTATGATAGACGGAAATGTGAAAGGATTATTATACGTTTCAAAAGTAATAATGCCATGGATGATTAGCCGTCGTAAAGGACACATCGTCAATATTAGTTCAATTGCGGGTAAGGCAACCTACCCAAATGGGAACGTTTATTGTGCTTCAAAAGCGGCGGTAGAAGCTATTTCGGAAGGAATGCGATTAGATTTGAATCCTCACGGAATTAAGGTTACTAACATTGCACCAGGAGCAGTAGAAACAGAATTTTCATTAATACGTTTCAAAGGAGATGACAAAAGAGCTGAAGCCGTTTATAATGGTTTTGTTCCTTTGACTCCCCAAGATGTGGCTGAAACTATTGCTTTTGTGGTAACTCGTCCTGCCCATGTGGTTTTAGCGGATATTACTTTATTTCCATTAGCACAGGCATCGGCAACGGTACTTCGCAGAGATGCGTAAAAATAAAACAATCAAATATTCATAATCGAGTATATCTGTATATGCATCAATTTTCATTTTTCATCGGTAAAAATACTTGTTTGTCAAATAGTAGCATAAATAAACTTGTATTTAACTGATATTTAATAGTAAAAAGCCTATATTTGTTTTAATTTTCATAGTTAAATAGGTTTAGAGGTTAAATAGATAAGGGCGGGGGTTTCCTCTGTCCTTATTTTTATTTTACGGATTTGAAAGTATATAAAGTGGCACAGCTTTTGTTAATGCTGATGATAAAAGGTAAATTTGATATTCAAAATTCTGCATTTAATCACTAACTCCATATAATTCAATCAGTAAAATGACGAAACCGCTAATAATTCATCTTGCTAAGTTATTATTTATATTCTTTCCGTTTGTAAATGTAGCACAGTCTTATCCAGTGCCTAAAACTACCCAATTTGCTGGTATCACCATTAACATATCTAAGGATGCTCAAACCATTATTCATAATGACATCAAAAACCTTTTGAACAACAAAACTTATCTAAATGTCAAATTAGACCGTGTTTTGCTGTATTTCCCAATCGTGGAGAAAATATTGGCTGCTCAGGGAGTTCCTGATGATTTCAAGTATTTATGTGTTCAAGAATCTGGACTTTTGCCCGATGCAGTTTCCAAATCAAATGCTGTTGGTTTTTGGCAGTTCAAGCGTGAAACTGCTCTTGATTTTGGGTTAAGAATAGATGAGCAAATTGACGAGCGTAAAAATATTCACGCCTCCACACGAGTGGCTTGTTTGTATTTGAAACGTAATTTTCAAGTATTAAATAATTGGATTTCTGCCTTGAATTCCTATCGCACCGGTTTAGGCAATGTTTATAAATTTATTCCAAAAGAATGGTATGGTTCGCAGAATATTTCGGTAACAGCTAAAACAGATTTTTACGTACTTCGTGCCATTGCCCACAAAATAGTTTTTGAAAAAGAAATTGCCAACTACAAACCTTCAAATATTTCTTTTTTTGAATATACATTCAATACTGGAAAATCTGTAGTGTTTATTGCCAAGGAATTAAATGTTTCGGAAGATGATATTTGGAAATATAATCGTTGGATAAATATTCAGTCTGCCCCCGAAGATAAGCCTTATACCTTAAAGGAAGGCATGAAAATAATTGATTTGACTTTATCAAAAGCTTCGAGAGAAGTTTCAATACCAATTGTAAAAGGAGAAGTTGCTACTCAAAATACTGAAATAGAGGAATTTAAGCTCAATAGTACCGTACAGATTCATCAAGTAAATAATTATACACACACTGTAAAAAATGGAGAAAATTTTTATAGCATTGCCCGACGTTACAATGTGTCAGTAACCGACGTTTGGACATGGAACAAAATGAATAAAGATGTTAAATTAGGAGTTGGCAAGAAATTATTTATAAAATTTGGACATTATTATGATCCACCAGCAAGAATTTTAGCTCAGGACATTAAGTAGTTCATATTAATAATAAAGGGTAGTCATTTTGAATTGACTACCCTTTATTATTAAAAAATAATTTTTCTTTTTACGCTTTCTCTATCAAATAAATTTACTCCAAAAGCTTAAAGCTACCGCACAACTATAAAGAATAAATTTGTTATTAATTACTTTTTCACCATCACCCGCTGCCCAACATTCACTGCAAAATTCTTGAGATTATTCCATTTCACAATCTCATCAACCGTTACGTTATAGATTTTTGAAAGTCTAAAAATCGTCTCTCCTGCTTGTAGGGTGTGATATTGGACATTATTATCTAAAGAAACCAATAAACTACTATACGTTTTCGTTGGTATTGGTTCTGCATAAATTGCTGGGTTTGTATTGCCTCCCTCAATAACTAGTTCTTGCCCAATCTCAACGGTATTTTCTACCAAATTATTCCATTGTTTGACATTATCAACCGTTACGTTATAGATTTTTGAAAGTCTATAAATTGTCTCCCCTGCTTGAATCGTATGAATGATTTTATAGGTTGGTTTCGTATTCGCAGGAGCTGGCGAGAAGGGTTTCTTTACGGAGGTGGATAGTGGCGAAGGCTGATCAATCGTCTTGGGCGTATTGGTAGATGAAATCACTACCGACGTTAAAGTTGGTGAGATTTTCTCAATATTTTCAGAAGGAATAGTTATAACTTCTCTAAGAATTGTCGTTGTAGTAGCATTTTTATTAACAGGTAGTTGATTTTCAGCAGGATTGGTATAAATTGTCGCAACAACTTCTTCCTCTTTGACAGCTCCTGTTACAAGCGTACTGTTCGATTGAAAAACCTTCAAACTCTGCCCAATTTTTAATAAACTACCAGAATACACATCATTCAAATTGTACAATTCATCCAGCGACATATTATAGATTCTCGAAATACTGAAAAAAGTTTGCTTAGGTTCAACAATATGATTTTTAATTACTTTATTACTCAACTTACTTGAATTTGAGGACGCATTTGTAACCACTGGCGGACTATAAACCGTCGTGGATGTTGGTATTTTAGTTATGTTTGAGGACGCATTTGTAACCACTGGCGGACTATGAACCGTCGTGGATATTGGTATTTTAGTTGAATTTGAGGACGTGCTTGTCACTCCAATTGTAGATAATGGTATCGTTTTCGCAATAACAGGCTTGTTTGAGGCTATCGCTATATTTTGGTCACTTTTTGTTTCAAAAATTGTAACTTCTGACTGTGTATTTTGTGGAATAACTACAAGTTTTTTTACAGGCTGAACATCAGGTTGTCGAGGCGTTGACGTAATGATGGGCGTTTTCTCCACAGTCGCAATCATTTTTTCTTCAGGAGTTTGCACATACTCCACTTTTTGCCCTTCTGGACGAGTGTTAATTAACCACAACAAACGCCCTTTTTGCAATCTTTGAACTTGCGTAAATCCATTTTTTTGCATTAAATCTTCTAACTGTATTCCATACATCTGCGAGATTTTCCAGAGGGTCTCATAATCCAAAACAGTGTGATAAGCCACCACAGCACGGTGGTCTTTTCTCTTTAAATAATAAACTTCACTAGTAATAATTCTATCATCTTCATTAATATCGTTAAATCTTAAAAAACGTTTTAAATTAATTCCTGCACGTTCCGCAATAATTTCAGGGGTATCACCTCGTTGAGCTAAAATTCCTTTTTTACCATTAATTTCATAAAAGACAGGTTCATTATTCGCTGATGTTTCTGTTAATTTAACCAATACAGGAAATCCAATATCCTGACTAACAGCCACTTGATCTTCAGAAAACTTCTTTTGATTATTCTTAATCTTTAAATCTAAATATTGCTGATTACTTACGGGCAAATACACCACGTAATCTTTATCATCAGGAACTGACGAAGATTTTAACCACTTATTATTAATCACGACATCTGCCAAAGGAACTTCCAGTTCTTGAGCAATATCTACTAAATTCTTCCCTCTACTATTATTATACTCAAAAAGATACGTTTCATTTACATTATTTTTAGCTTGGTTATATTTCTTTTCCAAGAAATAGCGGTAAGCCAAAAAACGTAAAACGTACCAGTCAGTAGTAGCATCAACCGTTATTTCACTTTTATAAGCCCAATCATTATCAGGCATTCTACGCACTGCCCCTAAGCCCATTCGATAGGAAAGAAGCGTTGAAATCCAGTTTCTAAGAATTAAATTATTTCTTGATAAATAAATAGCAGCTCCTTTGGTGGCAGCGGCAATATGCTTGCGTTCGTCAACTACGCCATCAACTCGCATTCCTACCTCCTGAGCTGTCTCCCGCTTAAACTGCCAAAACCCAATGGCATTTGAAGTGGAAACTGCCTCAGGATTAAATGCACTTTCTTGTACACACAAATACTTGAATTCGTCGGGAACTCCTTCTTCTGCCAATATTTTTTCAATAATGGGAAAATAAAGATTCATTTTTGTTACTAATGAGGCTAGATATTTTTGATTAGCATTCAAATTATCTATTTCTTTCTCAATAATTGAACGAGCATCACCATCAATTTTCACATTTATAGAACCCACGAACATACTACGGGGAAGATTTTGGGCTGAGATTTCAGCACAGACAAAAATTGTTAGTAATAACAACAACGAAAGACATTTTTTCATAGATAATAAATAGTTTCTAAGTGCAAAGAAAAGTTTTTAAGCTACTTGTTTACTAAATTCATTTTAATCACTTAGAAACATAATAACTTTTTTTCTCTTTCAAAATTTATGGCGGTTTTTGATATAGAATAACACAAAAATAAATAAGAACTTGGATAAAATTTGCAGATACGACCTCTAACAAACCATAGACTTTCAAAACGTTAATCAATAAAAATGCCAAGTCGTTCAAAATTATAAGATTTAACGTAATTTTGTAGTAAATATTAGCATAAGTGAGTAAGCGGTAGATATAGAAAAAAAGCAAATTAAAGATAAAACGAATCAATTTACGATTAATCAATAAGTATGATATTAATAGAAAACACTGTCATTAGCGATGATATTATTGAAAAATTCTTCGTCTGTGACCTCCTCAAATGTAAAGGTGCGTGTTGCGTAGAAGGAGATTTAGGAGCTCCCCTAAATGATGACGAATTACCAATTATGGAGCAAATTTATAAGGATGTAAAACCTTATCTTTCTGAAATTGGCATTCAAGCCATTGAAAAAGAAGGCGTTTATGTCAAAGACTGGGAAGGCGATTTTTCAACGCCTGTAATTGAAGGTCGTGAGTGTGCTTATGCCATTTATGATGATAGAAATATTTTAAAATGTGGGATTGAACAAGCCTATTTTGACGGTAAAATCTCGTGGCGTAAACCAATTTCGTGTCATTTATATCCTATCAGAATTACAAAATATGAACACTATGATGCTCTAAATTATGACCGCTGGCACATTTGTTCAGATGCTTGTTCGCACGGAGCAGCTTTAGGCGTGGAAGTTTATAAATTTTTAAAAGAACCTCTAATTCGTAAATATGGAGAGGCTTGGTATCAGGAATTATTGGAGGAAGTGAAGGATAGACAATAAAATTATACAATGACAAATTTCAAAAGAACCACTGTCACGGCAGCATTAATTTATGCCAATGGCCCAATTCATATCGGACACATTGCGGGATGTTATCTCCCAGCGGATATTTACGTGCGTTATTTACGTTCGACTGGACAAGACGTTAAGTTTATTTCGGGAACAGATGAACATGGAGTACCCATTACCATCAAAGCCAAAAAAGAAGGAATAACACCCCAAGAAGTAGTGGATAAATACTACGGAATTATCAAAGATTCGTTTGAGGAATTTGGTATTTCTTTCGATATTTATTCGAGAACTTCCAATAAAGTTCACCATGAAATGTCGCAGGATATTTTTAAGAATATTTACGACAAAGGGCAATTTGTTGAGGAAACTACCGAACAGTATTACGACGAAAAAAATAAAACCTTTTTAGCTGATCGTTACATTATTGGAACTTGTCCCAAATGCGGAAATGAAAATGCCTACGGTGACCAATGTGAGCGTTGTGGTTCAACACTTTCACCCGATGAACTTATCAATCCACGCTCAACTTTAAGTGGGGAAACACCCATTAAAAAGGCTACAAAAAATTGGTATTTGCCTTTGGATAAAATGCAACCAATGCTTGAAAAATACGTTGAGAGCCACCCAGAGTGGAAAACCAATGTATTGGGACAAGTAAAATCTTGGTTAAACGACGGTTTGAAACCCCGTGCCATGACCCGTGACTTGGATTGGGGAATCAAAGTTCCTTTGCCCGATACCGAAGGCAAAGTGATGTATGTTTGGTTTGATGCTCCGATTGGTTACATCTCTATGACCAAAGAATTGACCGACCAATGGGAACTGTATTGGAAAGACCCAGAAACTCGTCTAGTAAACTTTATTGGTAAAGATAACATTGTTTTTCATTGCCTAATTTTCCCCGCAATGTGCATGGCGGACGGCAGATTTATCGTTGCCGACAACGTGCCAGCCAATGAGTTCATGAACTTGGAAGGGGATAAAATTTCGACTTCAAGAAATTGGGCGGTTTGGTTGCATGAGTATCTCCGTGAATTTGAAGGCAAACAAGATATTCTGCGTTACGTTTTGGCGGCATCCGCTCCCGAAACCAAAGATGCAGACTTTACTTGGGCGGATTTCCAGACTCGTAATAATTCAGAATTAGTCGGTATTTTTGGAAATTTTGTGAATCGTGCTGTTATTTTAACCGAAAAGAATTTTGCGTCAGTAGTACCAAAACAAGGTGAATTAACCGATTTTGACCGTCAGACCTTAGCAACTTTGGCAGAAATGCCCACTAAAATTGGGGATTCTATCGCTAATTTTAAGCTTCGTGAAGCTTTGGCACTGATGATGGATGTGGCTCGATTGGGAAACAAATATTTGGCAGACACTGAACCGTGGAAAGTTATTAAAACGGATACCGAAAGAACGGCAACAATTTTGAATATTGGCTTGCAAATTGCGGCTAATCTTTCAATCTTGTGTGAACCTTTTATGCCTTTTACCGCCGAAAAATTGCGTACCATCTTAAATATAAACCATTTGACTTGGGGCGATGCAGGTCGTGCAGATTTATTGGTTGAAGGACAGTCCATTACAAATATTGGGTTATTGTTTGAAAAAGTAGAAGAAGAAACAGTACAATTTCAAGTGCAGAAATTGGAAAATGCTAAACGACAAAATCTATTGGAAGGAAAAATCGTTACGCCCATAAAAGAGGAGATTCAATACGATGATTTCTCGAAAATGGACATTAGAATAGGAACAATTACTGCGGCCGAGAAAGTAGCTAAAAGTAAGAAATTGCTAAAATTGACGATTAATGATGGCTTGAAAGATCGAATAATTTTAAGTGGAATTGGGGAGCATTTTCAACCAGAAAATATTTTAAATCAACAGGTTACGTTCTTAGCAAATCTCGCTCCACGAAAAATGATGGGCATGGAATCGGAGGGAATGGTATTGATGGCGGAAGATAAAGATGGTTCTTTAAGTTTTATTCAGCCCGATAAGAATATTTGGAATGGAGCCATAGTGGCTTAATTATTTTAGGATACAGAAAATCCCTTCGTAAAGGCTAAATAAATTTACGAAGGGATTTTTCTTTTAAGGCTATCAATTCTAAACTTAGTGTGAATAATATAAGTAATGTCCATAATTTTATAATGGTTTTAAGTTAAAATCTACGCAATTTTGGGTGATGTAGTTTCATCGCTTCAAAACACTCATAAATTGAATTTTAAAATTACACTGACTTTATTAATCATCCTCTTTTCAGTAAAAAACACCCCTCTTTTTGGACAAGATTCTAAACACGATTCCACAAGTGTAGTCGTTGATGTTTCAAAGCAAGTGGATATTAAAGATTTTGTGAGGACAATTTTTACAAAAAAAGAGATTGCTGAAAGTGATTCAACCAAGAAATCAATTGCTAAAGAGGATTCAACCAAGAAAAAATCATTGGGACCATTTTATACTCCAGTAGCTTACCCTGGCTATTCATTAGTGACTGGAGCATTGATTGGCGTTGTGAATAGCTTATCATTTTATACGCATAGAGGCGATGGAGCGAAGATTTCAAGTATTTCAATGTTGAATATGTACACCCAAAATAAGCAATTTCTCAATACGCTTCAATCAAATATTTGGTTAAAACACGAAAAATATAACCTTCTGGGTGATTGGCGATACTACAAATACCCAAATTTTACTTACGGATTGGGAAGCAAAACAAATTTAGAAGACTTGAATAATGTCAATTACACATTGTATCGAATTTATGAGGTAATTATGAGACAAGTTGGCAAAAACACTTTTATCGGTTTGGGGTATAATTTCGATTACCATACTAATATATCGGAAACTAATAATCCTAAAATTCCTGAAACTGACCTTAAAAAATATGGTTATAGCGAGTACTCAAAATCTTCGGGACTTACCGCAAATTTTCAATACGATAGTCGTTTAAACAGTAATAATCCATCGGAGGGAGCTTATGCAAATATTCAAATCAGAGATAATTTAAAGTATTTACAAAGTGATAACGATTGGCAATCTGCCACAATTGATTTGAGATATTATATTCCTTTCTCCAGAAAATCAGGAAATGTATTGGCTTTTTGGACGTATAACGTTTTAACTTTGGGCGGAACTCCTCCTTATTTTGATTTACCAAGTACGGGTTGGGATGTCAATAATAATACAGGTAGAGGATACGTAGAAGGCAGATTTAGAGGTCGGAACTCTTTGTATTTTGAAGCAGAATATCGTTTTAATTTAACAAAAAAGCGTTTTCTAGGAGGCGTTATTTTCTCTAATGTTGCCTCTTTCTCCGAACCAATAACGAACAAATTTGAAAATATAAATGTTGCCTATGGTGCTGGTTTACGCATAAAAGTAAATAAATTCGCCAATACCAATTTAACGATTGATTACGGCATCGGACAAGGTGGTTCAAAAGGTTTTTCTTTTGGATTAAATGAGAATTTCTGACATTAATGTTTCAATTTTATGGGCATCCATACTTCCTCCTCTGAACTTATATCATTATTTTTATATTTTTCTTCAAAGACTTTAAAATGAAGTATTAATCAGCAGATAAATTATTCAAAATATTTTTTCTTCTCGGCATAAAATTCTGCCATAATTCCCTTGTTCTATCCTTGGAAAAAGATGTTTTTACTCGCTTTCCGATTAGTCTTTTCTCAGCTATTGTTTCAGTTCTTAGATACATATTAATAATATTTTTTAAAAATTAGGTACAACCTATCCATTAATTTCAGACTTTCTTTTTCATTTTTAAAACGCTCATCTAACGTAGATAAAAGAGGTGAATGTATGCATTATAGTACGTTTTACTCACTTTCAAGAGATTATCCTTGTGCCAGTAGCTTTTGTTTAAAATTTAACAATTCCCATAAATTATTGTATCTTCGGCAGATGAAAAATTATAACAAAGGCGATTAAATTCATTCAATAGGAATAAAATATCAAGAATTACAAAAGAAATTTTACCTTTACTATTAGACAAAATTTAGATTTAAAATATTTTCCATTAACCATAAACAAAAATGGCAAAAACGTCAAAAACAAGTACTGAAAAAGCTGAACCAACTACGAAGAAAACTACAAAAAAAGAAATCTTAGCCGTTGTCCAAGAAACTACTCCATCTCCCGTTCAACTCAAAAATGTAGAAACATTTAGCCGTTTCTCCGATTTTGATATTGACCTCTTCAAAGCGGGAAAACATTACCGCCTTTTTGAAAAATTTGGCTCTCATATCACTGAATTCCAAGGCGTTAAAGGAACTTACTTTGCAGTTTGGGCTCCATCAGCAAAATCAGTTTCGGTAATTGGAAATTTCAATTATTGGGATAAAGACTCACATCATATTTTTGTCCGCTGGGATTCTTCGGGGATTTGGGAAGGATTTATTCCTTACATCGGTAAAGGGGAAACCTACAAATTTTGTATTCAAACGCAGGATGGACGTTTTTTAGAAAAAATGGATCCTTACGGTCAAAGTTTTGAAGTTCCACCTCGCACAGCTTCTCTCATTTGGGACAACTGGTATGAATGGACGGATACGGATTGGATGGCAAAAAGGCATAAAAATAATTCACTTGCTTCGCCGATGTCTGTTTATGAAGTACATGTGGGTTCATGGAAGCGAAAAGAACATGACCAAAAATTATCTTTCGTTGAACTTGCCGACCAATTAGTGAAGTATGTAAAAGAAATGGGTTTTACACACGTAGAATTTATGCCCATCATGGAACACCCCTACGAGCCTTCTTGGGGTTATCAAGTTTTGGGATATTTTGCTCCGTCTTCTCGTTTTGGAACGCCCCAAGATTTTATGTATTTGGTAGAAGAATGTCATAAAAATGATATAGGGGTAATTTTAGACTGGGTTCCTTCCCATTTCCCTGGCGATGCACACGGATTATATGAGTTCGATGGAACCCATTTATTCGAGCATCCAGATATGAAGAAGGGGTATCATCCCGACTGGAAATCGTATATTTTCAACTATGGTCGCAATGAAATTCGTAGCTTCTTAATTTCAAATGCCATTTATTGGTTGGAACGCTATCATGCTGATGGACTCCGTGTTGATGCCGTTGCTTCCATGTTATATTTGGATTATTCAAGGAACGAAGGCGAATGGGAACCAAACATTTTTGGGGGCAATCACAACCTTGATTCTGTATCTTTATTTAAAGAATTGAACGAAGCAGTTTATGCTCAATTCTCTGATGTTCAAATGATTGCCGAAGAATCTACATCTTATACTGGTGTATCTCGCCCAATTTATACGGGTGGTCTGGGCTTCGGGCAAAAATGGATGATGGGTTGGATGAACGATACTTTGAAATACTTCGAGAAAGATCCAATGTATAGAAAATACAGTCAAGATAACCTGACATTCTCTACAAATTATGTTTTTACGGAGAATTTCATGTTGCCTTTTTCGCATGATGAAGTTGTTTATGGCAAGAAATCAATGGTTGAAAAAATGCCTGGCGATGAGTGGCAACGTTTTGCCAATTTAAGATTGTTATATACGTATATGTTCACTCACCCAGGGACAAATTTAATGTTTATGGGAGGTGAATTCGGACAAACATCTGAGTGGAATTTTGAGAAAAGTTTAGAATGGTGGCTTTTAGATCATGCTCCCCATAAAGGAATGCAAGATTTGGTGAAGGCATTAAATAATCTGTACAAAACTCAACCAGCACTTTACGACAAGCAGTTTTCGCCCGAAGGTTTTGAGTGGATAGACACAACAGACCATGAGAATTCTATTGTAGTTTATGCCCGTAAAGGCAATGAAAGTAAAGAACAATTAATTATTATTTTAAACTTAACTCCCGTACCAAGACCTCATTATCGGATTGGCGTACCATTGTCAGGAATCTGGGAAGAAATTTTAAACTCCGATGATATAGCATTTTATGGAAGTGGAAAAATTAATAGTTCAGCCATAATCACGGATGAAATTTCATGGCAAGGCAAGGCTTATTCAATATCTTTAACTATTCCTCCACTCGGAGCAGTAGTTTTAAAGGTAAAAAAGGCAAAATAAGCATATTTTCAACATAATAAAGAGCAACAAGAAATTTCTTGTTGCTCTTTATTATAAAACATATTCAACCAAACTATAAAACCCTCGAAATCATTAATCCATCACGGATAGGCATCAAAATATTTTCCGTTCTGATGTCCTCATAGCACATTTTATTAAAATTCAAAAGATTTTGTGTATCCTTGTCAATTTTCTTTCCTTCTTGAATATCAGCAACCTTACCGCTCCAAAGCACATTATCCGAAATTATATACCCTCCTACTCTCACCTTTTCAAAAATTAAATCGTAATATTTCTGATAATTCATTTTATCAGCATCAATAAAAACTAAATCAAAAGTGTCAGTTAATGTTGGGATAATCTGTCCAGCATCGCCAATTCGGAAATCAATCTTGTTTGAATATTTAGATTCGTTAAAAAATCCACGAGTGAAAGATTCTAATTCTTCATTCACGTCGATGGTAATAATTTTACCATTTATAGTCAAACCTTCCGCTAAACAAAGAGCCGAATAACCCGTATAAGTGCCGATTTCAAGAATACGCTCTGGACGCATCATTTGCGAAAACATCGACAATACCCTCCCTTGCAAATGTCCCGATAACATTCTGAAATTAAGTATTTTAGCGTGCGTTTCACGATTGATACGAGCTAATAAATTATCTTCGGGCGAAGTATGATTTTGGGAATAATCGTTAATATTTTTTGGTAAAAAATCCATGTGTTTTGGTATGATAGGTTTCCAACCTGTCGATTATTTACTGATGGCATGACTTTGAGTCATGCCATCAGTGTAATGTTTTGATAAAGTTCATTTAATTGCCCCGCAATTTGTTCCGCAGAAAACTGTTTAACGTGTTTTTCCCCCGCCTTGATAAGTTGATTTCTAAGATTTTTATTAACCAATATTTGCAAAATTTTATCGGCTAAATCATTTATGTCTAACGGGTTTGCATATAAAGCTCCTCCACCCCCAGCCTCTTCTAAACATGAACCCGTAGCAGCCACCACAGGCACTCCTGAATGCAGTGCCTCTACAATAGGAATTCCGAAACCTTCAAAAACGGAAGGGTAAACGAACAGTGCCGAACCTTGATAAATAGCTGGTAAAGCTTGAAAGGGGACGTTATTTAAAATCTTAATATTCAGCAAATTATGTTTTTGAACATACAATTCTATTTGATTTTGGTAAGATGACTTTCCTCCCACTAAAACCAATTCATAATTGCTTAAATCCAGTTTTTGGAATGCTTTTACCAAGGTCAATTGATTTTTTCGTTCAATAATTGTTCCGACTGAAAGAATATATTTTTTTTTGATTTGGTATTTTTCTTTAACGTTTTCAATGTGTTCAACACTCAATTTTTCTTGAAAAGCCCCATCACAATCTTGATAAATAACGTAGATTTTTTCTGGATTAATTCCGTAAAAATCAATTATATCTTGTTTAGTTTGTTCACTCACTGCCACAACAGCATTGGCATTTTTACAGGCTTTTCGGAATTTAATTTTGTAGATTAATCTATCGAAAAAAGGGTAAAGTTTTGGGTATCTTTCAAAGATTAAGTCATGAATTGTCACTACCGTTTTGATTCCCAAAGGCATTTTTCCAAAAGGTAATTCGTTGCTTAATCCGTGATATATTTGAATTCCGTCACATTGTAAGTCATTTTTAATCAGCCAACTACGCCACATAAATTTCTTTTTTGGCGTTTTACCTTTCATCCCAATTTCTTTAGTTGATAAGGTGGGTGAATAAGCAAAATACTCATTTTGAGGAAAATATTTCATCAATCCATCAATCACAAAACGACTGTAATTTCCTAAACCTGTACTATTATGAAATGCCCGCTTGGCATCGAAACCTATTTTCATTTTCACTCTCATTGAATCATTCAGCTATAAAATTAGTTAAATTTGTAGTTATCTTCTACGATTTTAAAATCGTCTTAATTTTTTTAATGGAATCAATCAATCATCATACCTTGCCCAACGGCATTAGAGTCGTGCATCGGCAGGTTACACATACCACTATTTCACACATTGGGATTATGCTCGATATGGGAAGTCGAGACGAAAAACCGCACCAACAAGGACTAGCTCATTTTTGGGAACACATGGCTTTCAAGGGTACTCAAAAACGTTCTTCTTTACAGATTATCAACCGTTTAGAGATTGTCGGCGGAGAACTGAATGCCTATACTACCAAAGAAAAAATCTGTTTTCATGCTTCTGTTCTCACGCCCCATTATGAGCGTGCTTTGGAACTTTTGGCGGACATTACTTTCCGTTCAACCTTCCCCGAAAAACAAGTTGAACGTGAACGTGGCGTGATTCTGGAAGAAATGGCGATGTATTACGACTCGCCCGAAGATGCTATTCAAGATGATTTTGATGAAATAATTTTTGCGAACCATCAATTAGGAAAAAACACGCTCGGGAATCAAGAAAGTGTGTCCAATTTTACGAGACAAGATTTACTAAATTTTATTAGCGAAAACCTTGATACAGAACGAGTTATTTTTTCATCCATTGGCAACATCCCTTTCAAAAAAGTAGTACAGTTTGCCGAAAAATTCTTTAAAGATATTCCCGCAAAAAGCTCGGATTTAGTGAGAGTTGTGCCAAGTATTTACGTGCCTCAAAATCAAAATATTACCAAACCTATTTCTCAAGCACACGTTGCCATTGGTCGCACGGCATACTCACTCACAGATAAAAACCGTTTACCATTTTTTATGTTGGTAAATTTATTGGGCGGTTTCGGGATGAATTCTCGCTTAAATTTAGCCGTAAGAGAACGTAATGGGTTGGTATATTCCATTGATGCGGGTTACACCCCTTTTATTGATACTGGTTTTTGGGGAATAGGATATGCAACCGAAGCGAAGCGATTAAACAAAGTTAATTCGCTAATCTTAAATGAATTACGAAAATTTAGAGAAATATCCTTAACAAAAACACAACTGCAAAATACGAAAGACCAGTTGATGGGACAAATGGCGATGTCAGAAGAAGGCAACATGAGTTTTATGTTGATGATGGCGAAAAGTTTATTAGATATGAATAGAATTGATAGCTTAGAAGACCTTTTCGTTCAGATAAAAGCCGTAACGGCTTCACAACTTCAAGACCTTGCTAATGAGATGTTTATAGAAGACGATTTAAGTTATTTGACGTTTCTTCCTGAATAATGCATCTTTACCTACACATACCTTTTTGCCGTCAGGCTTGTCATTATTGCGACTTTCATTTTAGCACTTCTTTAAATGCTAAAAATGAAATTGTGCAGGCAATTTGTCATGAAATTTTCTTGCAAAAAGATTATCTTCAAGACAAAAATTTAGAGACCATTTACTTCGGTGGTGGCACGCCTTCGCTGTTGGAAGAAACTGATTTTATTCAGATTTTTGAGACAATTTCTAAGCACTTCAACATTAAACCCAATGCAGAGATTACCCTTGAAGCCAACCCTGATGATTTGACAGAACAGAAACTACGATTGTTCAAAAAATACCATATAAATCGGTTGAGTATTGGGATACAGTCTTTCTACGAACCACACCTTAGAAGTCTCAATAGAATTCATACTAGTCAAGAAGCCGAAACTTGCGTTAAATTATCACAAGATATTGGTATTCAGAATATTACAATAGATTTAATCTACGCAATCCCTGCTGAAAGTCATCAAATTTTTGAATTAGACTTACAGAAAGCAACGGCACTGAATACTAATCATATTTCCGCTTATTGCCTTACTATTGAACCAAAAACTGTTTTTGGTAAATGGTTAAAACAAGGAAAAATACAAGTCATTGATGATGATTTTGCAGCTACTCAATTTGATATGTTGGTAAATCATTTGGCTCAGTATGGTTTTGAACAATACGAGATTTCTAACTTTGCTAAAAGAGAACATTATTCACGGCACAATACCAGTTATTGGAAACAAGAAGAATATTTGGGAATTGGTCCATCGGCACATAGTTTTAACCATATAAGTCGGCAGTACAATATTCCTAATAATACAAAATACGTGAAGGAATTATTGCAAAATATTGTTCCTGCCGAACTAGAAATTTTGACTATTGAAGACCAAGTAAATGAATATTTATTAACAGGATTACGATCAAAATGGGGTTGTAATATTCATAAAATCAATGGGTTATCTAATAATATTTTTCAAAAACAAAATAGTATTGAATTAGAAAAACAGGTTCGAGAAGGATTTTTAGTTATTGAAAATGATACACTTCTATTGACTTACAAAGGAAAGTTATTTGCCGATAGAATTGCAAGTGATTTGTTTTTATGATGCAATTACATAGTTCAGATAGATAATACAGAAAATTTAGGACAAAAAAGGATTTCTAAATTCTATATCTAAGACAAAAGAATCGTAATTTTATAGTGAAATCTACCAAAAAATCGAGAATGGCAAAAAATACGTTAAAAATTCCTCCTCCTTCTGAAGACAAACCTGAGAACTCAAAACCAAAATTGAGTCGTTGGCAACGTTTTGAGGCTTTTGGTGAACGTTACCCAATAGTTCAAATAATTCTCATCAACTTTATCAAGTTTATGCTCTATGGCGTTGGCGTTTCTATTGTTACAGTCATTTTATTGAAATTTATCCCTGTATGGATTACGCCCACGATGATTGATCGTAAATTTACTGCAATTTCAAATAATAAAGATTCTGAAATTCATTCAGATTGGGAATCTTATGACAATATTTCTAAAGAAGCTGCTTTGGCGGTTGTAGCCTCAGAAGATCAACTTTTTCCTGACCATAACGGCTTTGATTTTGATGCCATGTATGGTGCGTTTCGCCATAACTTAAAGGGTAAACGCATCAAAGGAGCAAGTACTATTTCACAGCAAGTAGCTAAAAATGTTTTTCTTTGGCAAGGCAGAAGTTACATCAGAAAGGTTTTAGAGGTATATTTTACTTTTTTGATAGAAGTAATTTGGGGCAAAGAACGCATTTTGGAAGTCTATCTCAACGTTGCCGAAATGGGCAAAATGACCTTTGGGGTTGAAGCCGCTTCTCTCCGATTTTACGGACACGGTGCCAATAGTTTATCCCGTACTGAAGCCGCCAGAATTGCCGCAGTTTTGCCAAGTCCTAATCGTTTTTCAATTTCAAACCCTTCTAATTATGTGCAACGACGGACAAATTTTATTGTGCGACAAATGCGTGGTTTGGGTGGAAAGGCTTATTTGAAATTCTGAGGATTATAATAATACTTTGGTAAAACAAAAAGCCTCAAACTTGATAAGTTGAGGCTTTTTGTTTTACTATATACTCTTTATGTAATTCATTAATCATTCTCAATCCATATCTGTCAACCACTTTCATAATTATATTGGCATAAAATTTGCCGCCTTTGTGGATATATCTATGTTTTTCGAATGAATATATAAAGATATATTAACGGTTAAAGTAACTCCTCCTTCGGAATCCAATAAACATTTTTGAAGTTTTTTATTTTATCATTTTCCACCGTAAGTCCTTCATTTTCTAGCAATTCTTGCATACTATTACCTCCAAAAAAAGCCTTTCCTGTAAGCACACCTGCACGATTGACTACCCGATGAGCGGGAACGGTTGGGTCGCCATGACAGGCATTCATTGCCCAACCCACAAACCTTGCTCCACCTTTTGAACCGAGATATTCAGCGATAGCTCCGTAAGAAGTTACCCTACCTGCGGGAACGAGTTTTACCACTTCATAAATGTCTTCAAAGGTATTTTTCATGATATTTTCACTTCTCTTACTTTCTATCTCCCAAAAATCCCTTAAAATAATTAACCTTCAAATTATCTAACCGTTTTGCATGAATTTTTAGACGCTTTTCAAAATCTGCAAAATTCTTGGCACTCTTCGGTGACCAAGCCGTTTCTGCAATTGCAGAAGCACGAGGATAAACCATATACTCTATTCTATCGGTATTTGACATATATTCTGTCCAAACATTTCCTTGAAATCCAATAATTTTCTTCTGTTGTTCTTCCGTTAATTCTTTGGGTGCGGGATCGTAGGTATATACTTTTTCAATCGGCAAATATATGCCAACGTTCATGGAGTCAGTTTTTAGACCTGATTGAAAATAATCTAAATAAACAAATCTATCGGGAGTCATAATGACGTCGTGGTTTTCTTTGGCGGCGGCAATTCCTCCCGCTTCTCCTCGCCACGACATTATCGTTGCATTTGGCGAAATTCCACCTTCTAAAATTTCATCCCAACCGATGATTTTTCTTCCTTTTGAGGTAACAAATTTATCAATTCGACGGATAAAATAACTCTGTAATTCGTGTTCATCTTTCAAGCCTTCACGCTTCATTAAATCCTGACAAAACCGACTGGTTTTCCATTGGTCTTTGGGACATTCATCACCTCCGATGTGAATATATTGGCTTGGGAATAAGGCTATAACCTCAGAAAGCACGTTTTCTAAGAAAGTAAAGGTTTCTTCCCGTGGGCAAAAAACATCCTTTGATACTCCCCAAGAAGTCCAAACATCATAAATCTTATCCTGATTACACCCAAATTCTGGGTAGGCTGCTAAAACCGCCTGTGCGTGTCCGGGCATTTCAATTTCTGGAATGATGGTAATAAATCTCTTTTGAGCGTAAGCAACAACATCTTTTACTTCTTCTTGCGTATAGAATCCACTGTATTCTTTGCCATCGTATTTAGGCGTTTTTCTGTCTCGCCCAATCAAAGTTTCTTTTCGTTTCGAGCTTATTTCGGTTAGTTTAGGATACTTTTTAATCTCAATTCTCCAACCCTGATCATCGGTTAAATGCCAATGAAAAGTATTAAATTTATGCAATGCGAGCAAATCAATGTACTTTTTAACGAAAGAAACGGGCGAAAAATGTCGAGCAACGTCCAAATGTAACCCACGGTAAGAATATCTTGGAGCATCCTCAATTTTACAACACGGAATTGTCCACTTTATACCTTCCGATTTTGAATCCTTAAAAATTTCAGTTGGTAATAACTGTAATAAAGTCTGTACACCATAAAATGCTCCTTTTGCTGTTTTTGAACTAATAACCACTTGCTTTTGAGAAACTTCTAATTTATATCCTTCCTCCGCAATGTTCTCATTCTGAACAAATTGGATTGAATTATTCATTTTTTTTGTGGAATTTACAACAACTTTTTTATTCCAACCTCCTGCATTATTTAGCTGAGTATTTAGTAATTCAGCGACTTCTTGCCAAGTTGAATTTCCTGCAATAATTGTCTTTTCATTCACCACAAAAACGCCTGATTGAGTCTCTATTTTTTGAGGAATTGGAATAATATTATACTCATTTTGAGCAAAAGTTGAGAAAGAATATACCCAAAAAGTTAAGGCAATAAAGATTTTTTTCATGATGAATAGTTTTTGATTTATTAAACTTCCAAAAGTAATTTAACAGGTTGAACGCATTTAAAAATGCAATTTTGAGTTTAAAATCAATGAATAGTACAATTTTATAACTGTAATTTTGCCAGAAATAATAAATTGATGAAAATTTGAATCTGGTTTTAGGTTTATGTTAACATAAATAC
>JANXRS010000061.1 GCA_025356745.1 Arcicella sp. | reverse complement strand
ATTTGCAATGGCATTGAGGCTTCAGAACTTGCCGTGCTAAATGATAAGAAAAGAGCGTCTTTTACATAAGCCAAAAGTTTCCAATATGGCACTTTAACGAAGAAACATATTGTGGGCAAAACGACTAAAATAAAGAAAGCTAAGGTTGCGAAAAAGCAAACAATTAAATACAAGTATCCTCCTAAAATTCCTAATCCTTTTTGAGCAATAACAGCAGCAACCGCTCCAAATACGCCATAAGGAGCAAATCCCATTACGTAAGAAACAATTTTAAACATTACCTCTGAAACGGCATCAAGTCCTTTAATGATGATTTTTCCGTGGTCTCCAATAGCCGCAGTTGCAATTCCGAAAAATACTGAAAATACTACTATTTGTAGGATTTCGTTCGTGGCTAAGGCTTCAAAAAAACTTTGAGGAAAAAGGTGGGTAATAAAATTTTCCATCGTCATTTTCTTTACTTCTATCCCTGTATCTGCTCCTGCATTTGGCAAATCAATTTGCATCATTTTGCCAGGACGAAGAATATTCACAGCAATTAATCCAGTTAATAAAGAAAGTAGAGTAGCAAAATAAAAATACCCCAACGTTTTGGCTCCAATTCTTCCTACCAATTTAAAATCACCTAATTTGGCAATGCCAACCGTTAGAATAGAGAAAATTAGAGGCCCGATAATCATTTTAATCATTCTGAGAAAAATTTTACTCAAAAGATTCAAGTATGTACTTGCAGAATTAAGCGAATCAGGACTGTCTTGGTAAGTTCTGTTAAGAATAAAACCGACCATGATACCAAGCGTCATGCCGATGAAGATTTTCCAAGTAATGTTTAATTTCATATTATAGTTTTGTTGATTTCTAAACTGGTTATTTCAACAAATATAAACATTATCTCCTTGTACTGCAAACCGAGAGTTTTACTCAAAAATCTTTCGATAAATTGGTTTCCGATATAAAAATTGTAAATACATCAAAGGGTAAAACAGGTAATCCGTTAAAATAGTAGGGGTTTTGAAGGTGATATCGTCAATAATGATAGTTCCTTCTCCATCCTTTACCATTCGATGGCGGTGTTGCCAATAACTCAAAAAGAACGGTAATTTTGTCCCTTCATCAATGAAATAAATTTCAGATTCTGTACGGTTTTGTTCTACAATATCCGAAATCCAATCTTGTTTAAAAAGCAGAAAATTGAGTTCTAAATGCACTTTATCACCCTTCAAACATCCGCCAAATTCTTTGACTTCTACGGGTGGGAAAGGCGGAGCTAATTTGGAAAATAATTCTAAATTAAAGCCTTCCCAAACTTTGGAAAGGCTCTGATTGACTTTTGTCGATATTTTTATGTTCATTTTTTGATTTTTTATTTAAGATTTTTAGCTAAACATTTTTGAAAGAAATTAACAACATCAATAATCTTGACATCATAAACCACTAAATCAAAAGTCTGAAATTATTTAATATTCTTCTAATTTCATTGCTTCAGCCAATCCATTTTTAAAATTACATTATTACTAGGAAAATAAAGGGCAATTTTGGCGAAAGTTTAATCGAAGATATTAAAGCCTTACCATTTACAATAGCTATTTCACCCTGCAAACTATCAACTACACCAATAGCAAAAAGGTTTTCACGTTGAATGATGTCTAAACAAATTTTAATACATAAATCAGCATCAAACATGATTTTACGGAGTTCTCCTGCAAATTTTACCTCTGGAGTTTAAGCGAAGATTGGTAATGTTCCAAACAAGAGCGATGAATATGAAAAGAGGCATTTCATAAGATAATATTGATTTTTGTGAAACATTAGGGATTGGTTTTCATAGAGATAGGCATTTCTCTACAATAACAACCAATTTACAGTAAGAAGGATAGCGACAATTTACAAAACTTATTTAGTGATACCCAGCAGAGTAATTCATACTAAATACTCGACACAACATTTGTACTAGTATCTTAACTATTAGTGTTTAATGAATAGGATAAAAAAAATGAAGATTTTAGCTAATCAAAAATTTTATTATTGCCATTAAAATAACTTTGAGTACATCGACGACGACATTAATAATAATTTGCAAAATATTTTTAACGAAATTCGCCATCCACTGAATAACCGATTTTGTAATTTGGTTACTCGCCGGTTTTTCAACTTCTTTTTTTAAAGCGGAGGAATTACTGGTAAATTGAAGGTTATTAGAAACATTTTTGAGTGAATCTACTTTGATTTGACGATTTTCTCGTCCGTGCATGATAGTTGAAGACTCCAAGAAACCGAAGCCTGTTATGGTTGTTAATACTACGAAAGAAAAGATGAAGCAGAGAAATTTTTGTTTCATTTTAATTGAGATTCACAATGATATACAAATATAACTAACTAAATAATAGATTGTTATGACCTTTATTAAATTTTTAAGCTAATTTTGTTCCATTGGGAATGTTCCTTTCAATAGATGATAAAACGACTTCTCCATCGGGGAGAATATAACCTGTTACTAATATTTCAGAAAGAAAATTGGCTACTTGACGGGGTGGAAAATTTACTACGCACAATACCTGTTTACCTACCAATTCTTCTCTTGAATATAATTTGGTTAATTGTGCAGAGGATTGTTTTATACCAATTTCTTGCCCTAAATCCACTTTCAACTGATAAGCTGGCTTTTTGGCTTTCGGGAAGTCGTTTACCTCTATAATGGTTCCAGCACGAAGCTCAACTTTTTCAAAATCTTGCCATGTAATTGTTTCCATATTCTAAAGTTTCTTCGGTCTAAAAATTACCAAATGTTAATAAATAAAAAATACTAAAATTTTTAGTACAAATCAGGTAAATTTACGCTAAAATATATTTAAAAAAATCCTAAACTTTGTATTATAAATTTATCCACTTGAGCAATGTATATTATTACTCTTATTTTAGCAATTAGCCTTTTGGTATTTGGAACTTACCTACTATTCAATGTTTTAGACATTAAAAATAAATATATTTCCACTAAAAAATAGTCTTTTAGTGACAAGACAATTCTTTGTGAATCTGAGTTATAATCCTTAATTCACAAGTACCGATTATAAATTAATAGTTCGTTCACTTAATATTTCCGCTTACCCATTTCTATTAAACGAGACAGTAAAGTAGTTTTGCAATCGCAAAGGTACCTTACTGCTCGTCTCTTTCTCACTTCAATAATGCTTTCAATTGTTGATATGGTATTTCTAATTCCGTAATTCCAGCAACATAAGGCTTTATTTCGTACACATTGAATAAAAATTTAATACCCTTTTCAGTTAGTATAAAATTATCGTTTAAAATGAAACGTTGATTTTCAAAAAAATAACCATTTTCTTCACTCAATTTATCACCAGAATTAAGCCTCTCCTGTTTTCTAAAAATCTCTTCGGCAATATTCAAAAATTTTTGATCAAATCCTTTCTGAAATAAATCATCCAGAGTAATTCTTTTAAAATTTTTGCGATTATAAATATAATAATATTCCATACTGATGGGATGATTACCACCCATAAACCAATTGGTATTGGTATGAAGCATTAAATATTTATCCGTTTGACGTTCTACTTTTGTGTATGCCTCCATATTCCAAGGCATTGCTAAGAAACCACCTTCATTTACCGCATTTGCCTTGTTTATAAAATTTTTACCTTCTTTTAATTTTTGGTCGTAATCATTTATAAAAGGTTTAGCTAATTCTTCAAAATTACTTGGTCGAGATTTTGTACTATCATTTGCATCGTGATAAATATTTATAATTTCATCTTTTATCGCTTGACTGAAATTAAGAGACTCAAATTCAGGATACTCAAACTTTACAGTAGCACACAATGAATCTTTACTTACACAAGTTTGACTATGTTTTTCAAAGATTTTTATGGTATAATTTAACGTATCGGAGGTAGATTTAAGGTCTTTTTGAGTGGAATCCCCACAGTTCCAAAGCAGCGTTAAGAAAGGGATAAATAGTAGTTTCAGCTTCATTATGATATTTTTAATATAGATATTTTACTCAATTATTCATAGCATAACTTATTATAAAATTAGCTAAAATTAATTTATTGGAAAGAACCATACCACAAATTTGTATAATTATTTCTCATAAAATTCAATTGGTAAGTTATCAGGGTCATTGATAAAGAAGAAAGATTTATCGGTAAATTCATCAGTTCTAATTTCCTCAGAATCAACATTCTGATTCATTAGATAATCTCTGGTTTGTTTAATATCATTTACCTCAAAAGCCAAATGTCGCAATCCACAAGCCTCTGGACGTGAAGCATGGGCGGGAGGATTTGGGAATGAAAATAATTCAATTTGATACAGTCCATTTACCAACAAATCCAACTTATAGGATTGCCGTTCAGCACGATAGGCTTCTCTTTGAATCTTAAAACCCAAAATTTTTGTATAAAAATGTTTAGATTTTTGATAATCAGAACAAATAATGGCAACGTGATGAATTTGATTTATTTGGAGCATAGGAAAGTTTTTTGTCTTTCACAAAGTTAGGAAAAGGGTTTTATAAACAGGTTGAACGCATTTAAAAATGCAATTTTGAGTTTAAAATCAATGAATAGTACAATTTTATAACTGTAATTTTGCCAGAAATAATAAATTGATGAAAATTTGAATCTGGTTTTAGGTTTATGTTAACATAAATAC
>JANXRS010000049.1 GCA_025356745.1 Arcicella sp. | reverse complement strand
ATTACCCATCAACAAGTAGCTGATGTTCAAGATAAACTCAATAACAGACCAAGAAAAAAATTAGGTTACTTTTCTCCTAACGAATTTTATAAAATTAATTTCTTAAATAATGAAGTTGCATTTGCGACTTGAATCCAGCAGTATTTTTACTATAAAGCTGGTGAAGGGAACTTTCGAACTAATTACAAATATACTATTTCAATGTAAATTTTACAATTTGAGGTGCATTTTATTATTTTAAGTTATTTTACGGTGTTTTTTATTAAAAAAATCCCCAAACTTTTCAGCAAGGGGATTTTAGTCTATCAATTAAATTTTGTCATTTCAAGAAATTACGTTGTAATTTTTCCTCTCAATGCACGTGGAATTTCAATACTTGCTACTGGTCCAGAAATATTATTCAAAATAACAACATCTGAAACAATCAACTTAGAAACCTTTAACGTTTGACCTAAATCTAAACCTGTAATATCAGCTTCAACAAAATCAGGAATATTGTCAGCTAAACCTCTCAACGTTACTTTACGCAACTTTTGAACCATTTTACCTCCCTTACGAACGCCTGGTGAATCTCCAATAATTTTCACAGGAACGTCAATTTTAATTTCTTTACCTTCAACGATTTCCAAGAAATCCACGTGAAGAATCATTTCTGAAACTGGGTGGAATTGAGAATCTTGAACGATAGCATGGTGAATTTCACCTTCGATATTCAAAATAACTTCTGAAACTTCTGGAGTATAAATTAACTCACGGAAAAGAATCATTGGTACTGCGAAATGGATTTGTTTTTCGCCACCATATAAAACACATGGAACAAGTGCTTCACTACGTAAATCTTTGGCAGACTTTGTGCCAAGGGTCTCTCTGTTGTACCCTACAATTTCAATCTTTCTCATGTTGAGTGATTTGCGTCAATAGCCTTTCGATTTTAGTGTTTCTATTTTAAAGAAAAGAGGATTATAAATGCAATTTGCTCTAAAATCTTTAATCTATTCTCTAATCCCTATCTTCTACTAACCGTTTAAAAAAAATTAATACTTTATAAATAATGAACTGATAGATTCGTGGTCACGTATTCTTCCAATGGCTTTTGCAAACAATTCAGCTACGGATAATACTTTAATTTTGTCGGATACTTGTTTTTGAGGAATTGTATCCGTTACCACTAATTCCGTCAATATTGATTTATCAATATTTTCATAAGCATTCCCCGATAAAACTCCGTGTGTAACGATAGCACGTACAGATTTTGCTCCGTTGTCCATGATTAGTTGAGCGGCTTTACACATCGTTCCACCCGTATCAATCATATCATCTACTAAAACAACGTCTGCTCCTTCCACATTTCCGATTAATTGCATAGTCGCAATTTCATTGGCTCGCTTACGTTGCTTGTCACAAATTACCATTTCTGCATTAAAGAATTTGGCGATGTTTCTAGTTCTAACAACTCCTCCAACATCAGGCGAAGCAAAAAGGATTTTGTCTAATCCTAATGACTTCAGATAAGGAACAAAAATTGCCGTTCCTTCTAAATGATCTACTGGAAAATCAAAAAATCCTTGAATTTGTCCAGCGTGTAAATCAATTGTCATCAATCGGTCGGCACCTGCAGCAGTTAACAAATTTGCCATTAATTTTGCCCCGATTCCAACCCTTGGCTTATCTTTTCTATCTTGACGTGAATAGCCAAAATAAGGAATTACAACCGTTACATAATGAGCAGAGGCACGTCTAGCAGCATCAATCATCAATAACAGTTCCATCATATTGTCGGCTGGTGGAAAGGTTGATTGAATCAAAAATACATCGCAACCACGAACTGATTCATTAAAACTTGGAGACATTTCACCATCCGAAAACCGTTGAACAGAACTCTGTCCTAAGTCTTTGCCAAAATAACGGGCAATTTCAGATGCTAAATATTGGGATGATGACCCAGAAAAAATCTTTACTTGATTAATAGAAGCCATAGTGTTAGAGAGATGCGTCCTTCTCTCGGATTTCAATTGTACATTCAGTAATTTTCAGCAAAAGTACAAAAATGCTTTTGTAAAATAACCATTAAATCGTTGTTTTTTCTCAAATTAGGAGGATTAGACTAAAACCCTAACTTGGAAAATTGCTATTTTGTGTAAATAATTCCTTTCGCTGAAAGTAAAGTGTTTTTCATTAAAGAAACTATTGTCATCGGACCGACTCCTTTTGGAACGGGGGTAATGAAAGAACATTTTGGAGCTACTTCATCAAATTTTATATCTCCTTTTAAGGCAAATCCTGATTTTTTTGACGAATCTTCGACTCTCGTTAAACCTACATCAATCACAACTGCACCTTCTTTTACGTATTCAGCCGTGATAAATTCAGGACGACCCAAAGCCGCAATCAAAATATCAGCGGTTGCACAAACAGCAGGCAAATCTTTCGTTTTTGAGTGTGTTAAAGTAACGGTACAATTACCAATTTTTGTATTTCTTTGCATCAAAATTGACATCGGAAGCCCGACAATTTGACTGCGACCTACAACAACGCAATGTTTTCCAGAAGTTTCAATGTTATATCTTTCCAATAAATCCAAAATGCCTTGTGGAGTGGCTGAAATGTAGGCAGGAAGTCCTTTTGCCATACGTCCAATATTAATTGGGTGGAATCCATCTACATCTTTTTTGTAGTTGATTGCTTCCATTACTTTATCTGGATTGATGTGATTGGGGAGGGGTAACTGAACGATTAAACCGTCCATGTCATCATTATCATTGACTTTTTTGACTTCTAATAAAAGTTCAGCCTCTGTGATTGTGGGTTCAAAACGAAGAAGTGTTGAATGAAAACCAACTTCTTCACATGATTTTACTTTGTTGGCAACGTAGGTCTCTGAGGCACCATTACTACCCACTAATATAGCTACAAGATGGGGTATTTTTCCGCCAGAAGCCTTTATTTCTAAAACTTCAAGAGCAATTTCTTTCTTAATTTCATCGGCAGTTGATTTGCCGTCTATAATTTGCATAATTCCTTATTTTGTGAATTTCATGCAAAATTAGGGATTGTTTATTGACAAACTTCCCGAAAGTTCTAAAATTTTCGGGAAGTTTACCTATTGATGATAAAATCAAGGAAATTTTGGAAATTTACTAAAATCAGGCTGACGTTTTTCTATAAAAGCATTTCTGCCTTCTTTCGCTTCTTCTGATAAGTAATAAAGTAAAGTAGCATTTCCTGCCAATTCCTGAATACCTGCTTGACCATCTAATTCAGCATTAAATGATGATTTCAACAAACGTAATGCCAATGGGCTTTTTTGTAAAATCTTTTTACACCAAGAAATTGTGGTTTCTTCCAACTTATCCAAAGGCACAACTTTATTAACTAAACCCATGTCTAATGCTTCTTGAGCATCGTATTGGTCGCACAAAAACCAAATTTCACGAGCTTTTTTCTGTCCAACAACACGAGCTAAATACGAAGCTCCAAAACCACCGTCAAATGATCCTACGTTGGGTCCAGTTTGTCCAAATCGAGCATTGTCAGCAGCAATTGAAAGGTCGCATACCACGTGAAGCACATGACCACCACCAATGGCCCAACCTGCCACCATCGCAATTACGGGCTTAGGGATTGAACGAATTTGTTTTTGAAAATCCAAAACATTTAATCTTGGAACGGTATCTTCACCCACATATCCACCATGTCCACGAACCGATTGATCACCACCCGAACAAAAAGCTTTTCCACCTTCGCCAGTGAGAATAATTACCCCAATATTTTCAGTATCACGACAAATATTCATAGCATCAATCATTTCTTTTACAGTCAATGGCGTAAAGGCATTGTGAACCTGCGGACGATTAATTGATATCTTAGCAATTCCTTCATGGAATGTAAATAAAATTTCTTTGTACTCTTTAATGGTTTCCCACATAGCTTAATTCATTATTGATTGATTATTTACAAATTTAGTCATTATAAGCGTCTTCATTGTATTCAACGTCCCAAGTGTGGTCAGCCAAGAGAAGGCATTTTGCTAAAAAACGACTATATTTAAAAGAACGTCCCCATTCATTCGGAGCGACCAAAGAAAGTAAATCTGTTCCAGTGTCCTTCTCATACATATAATAAGTTTCGTTAATGATTGGTTCAAAACCCATTGCGGCATCATAAATTCGTTCTGACATCTCCTTTCGTTGCGTTAACAATTTTGCTTGACGAGCCAAAACTTCCATTTGTTCATACAATTGGCTCATTTGGCGGTCTGTTTGCTGACGCATGGCTAAGACAGAACGTCCTTTCACTTTTCCCATATCGTCTGGCCTAATAATTGCTCCGCCAGCGGTATGTGCATAAGGAAGTAAGCCTGGATTCTCGGCTACTTTATCTTTATTTATCGGGTTTAAAAATGCTTCTTCCGCCATAAAATTAGTAATGTGAAATGATAATTTATTTAGATAATATAATTAACTAATAACTTAAAATTGGTTAATTAACCTGTTTTAAATAATATTTTCGGTTAATATTTCTTTTTTTAGAGATAGATTTTAAATAAAAATAAAAATTATCTAAATCTCTCCTCTAAGTAAACTCACATAAAGAATCAATGTTTAATGAATTACAAAAATAGTAATTTAATAACGCAACCTTTTAAACTTTTCATCAGTATTGAAGTTAAAATAACGATTAAATATTTAAAATAAACGCTCAATGAACATGGAACGCAAAGAATTTCTGAATCTTGTTGGAATTAGTATAGGAGCCGTTATTCTCCAAAACTGTATGTCGGGATGCTCAAAAACCAGCGACCCTACTCCTGTTGCGGTTAGTCCGACAACGCCAACTACCCCAACACCACCAAGTACGGGTGGAACAACTCCTACAGTTTCAGGTTTAACGGGCAATAATTCATTAGCAAAAGGAGCAATTGATTTTTCAGTAGATATTACCAAATCTGATTTTGAAATTTTGAAAACGAATGGACAAGCACTTGTATCGGGTGATGTGATTATTGCCAGAACCAAATCGGGCGATTTCTTAGTAGTAGAAAAAGCTTGTACGCACCAAGGTACAACGGTCGATTTTGTGTCGGATAATTCAACTTTTAAATGCTCAAATCATGGGTCAATCTTTAATTCGAGTGGTAGTGTTACTGTTGGACCGGCTGCAAAAGCACTGAAAAGTTATTCAGTTGCATTTGATACAGCAAAAAATATTTTAAAAGTAATCTAATTACACTTTAGTAAGCGAAACACTCATTGAAAATGCCCATTGTAAGGTGTTTCTTTGGGTGTTTTTTTGTAAAATTGTAATCAAATATGAAGAATAGGTTACACAAATTATTTTAAATAATGGACATAAACGATTTTAATAATCTGCCAATACCAACAAATGACTACGAACAAAAAGCCATTGATTTTTGTCAAAAATGGCTTACGGGACAACGAGAATTTGTTCTCAAAACTTCGGGTTCAACAGGCGAACCTAAATCAATAGTTCTGACTCGAAATCAGATGGTTGCGAGTGCAAAATTAACAGGTAAAACATTTGGATTGCGAGCAGGAGACAAGGCTTTGGTTTGCTTAAATGTTGACTATATTGCAGGTATAATGATGTTGGTTAGAGGCATGGAATTAGGCTTAAAACTTACTATTGTTGAACCGTCTGGAAATCCATTTCAAATGATTAATAATCAAGCGTTTGATTTCTTTGCTTTTGTGCCTTTACAGATACAAAATCTCTTGGAAGATGAAAAAAATAAGACAATTCTGAATTGTGCAAAAGCAATAATTGTAGGTGGAGCGGCTGTGAATGAAGTTTTAGAAAAAGAAATTCAAAATTTAGAAGTTCCTGTGTATAGCACGTATGGCATGACTGAAACAGTTTCACATATTGCGATTAAGCGAATGAATGGGGCTAATAAAAGCAATAATTTCAACGTTTTGGAAGGCGTAAAAATTGGTTTGGATGAAAGAAATTGTTTGAACATTGTTGCCGAAGCCAGTAATAATGAGTTAATTCAAACAAATGATATTGTTGAAATATTGAACGAAAATGAGTTTAAATTAATGGGAAGATTTGATAATATAATTAATAGTGGAGGGGTGAAAATTCAGTTGGAAAAAGTAGAAAAATTAATCGAAAATGAAATTAAAATACTTACTCTAAATAGATTTTTTACTTATGGAATTGCTGACAAAAGATTAGGTCAAAAATTGGTTTTAATAGTAGAAGGAGAAGAGGTTAAAAGCGAAATTAAAGAATTATTTTTTAAAAATATTCAATCAGTTTTATCAAAATATGAAATTCCGAAAGATGTTTATTTTGTAAAAAGTTTTATTGAAACTCAAACGGGTAAAATAGATAAAAAAGCGATAATTGCACACGGATTTAATGGATTGGACCGCACGAATAAATAATTTTAGATCCGTGCGGTTCGTCGCTGCGGTCTAATCCCTCCAATCCGTGTGCTATAATTTTTACCGATTTAATTTCATCCTTAAAACAGTGGATCTATATTGTCCATTTACAAAATTTCCCACAACTTCCAGCCCCAGTAGTTTTCCAATACCAGAAATGCCATATCCTATTTCTAAATAATTGAAATTTTGGGTTGGTACGTTTAAATAATTAGCAAAAATAGATTCTTTTAATCCATAAATACGGAGAGGCGTAATTTGAGTCAGAAGAAATTTCTGAAAATCATTGGCGGCGAAAACTTCGAGGTAATTTCCTTTTGTACTGTGAGCATAATAATCTAAATTTCGGAAAGCATTAAAGCTAAAAGACCTTATAATCGTCTGATTTCCATTGAAATGGCGAAAATCTGAGAAATAAGATGGCTCTTTTATGTATCCTCCATAATTAGCTAAAACGTGCAAATCGCCAATTTTTTCTAACTCAAATATTTGTTCATAACTGGCTTGTACTCTGGAAAAATTACCGTTTGAAAGCAGACCATTGGTACTTTTAATTCTAAAATTCGGATTACCACTATTAATAGAATATTCACGTCCGTTAAATTCTCCTTTTTTGGCAAAAGGTCTAAACGCTAATTCAAAATCAACCATTAAAATCTCTGGATTAACGAATTTTTTATCGTTTAATTCAACATTATTTGGTTGGTTAGATGAAAATTCTTTGTCTTTTGTGTCAATCCAAGGTTTGAAATTTGGAAGATTTTGAAGTTCTTTTTTCTGAGCGTATTCTACACCCAATATCCCTACAAAAAGCGGTGAAAATCTCTTGCGATATTCCAATGAAGCAAAATCTTTTTGAAATATCTTCATATAATTTTCTTCCCCAAGCATCGTATAAACGGTATTTGTGAAGGGTGAAATAGGATTATTGGCATTGAATTGCTGAATATTTCTACCCGCTTTAATCTCAAAAGAACGATTCTTTTTTAGCTGAAAATCAAAATAGCCTACATCAAAATTAAGCGTTTGTCTGCCAATGGCATATCTTAAATCTGCAAAAAACGAAGTTCTGTTAATTAATTTATTTCGGGTTTCATATTTTATTCCAGCCTGTAAATAATATCCATCAACAGTATTCATTTGTGCGAGTGGTGAAGTATACGTTAATGAACGAGGATAAAAACCATAAATATCATCTCTTTTTCCATAATTATAGGTTTTTCCTGACACTAAATGTGAGATTTTGAATACGGGCAAATTTTTGATTGAATCCTTTTTATACTGTCCTTCATTAGCCTTCGTGATACTGTCAGCCTGGGCATAGCCTTTAATTTCAAAATCAGTTAAAGGTACTTGCCGTTCTACATTCCAAAAATCTGCCGTTCTTTTTTTGAATAAAGTATCAATCTCAACGCTATATGAACGAACCAGCGCAACATCTTCACCCTTAGATTTTCGCTCTTTTTTATCCTTTTTTTCGGATGATTTTAAGAATTTTTCTACTTGCTTTCGGGTTAATTGTTTTTGTTTTAAGGCTGTTTTAGCATCCACTTTTTCATTTTTCAAAGCAATAGCCTCGGCTTTATCAATTTTCTCATCAATTACGACAGGTTTTTGATGATATTTTTCATTGATTGAAACGGCATAATTTCTAACATTTGTTACATAATTAAAGAAACCATTAAATCCAAAAGCATCAAAATCTGAGCGAAAAGAATAACTCACAGGAAGCCAAACCTCTTTAAATGGTGAATAAATAATTTTCACGGTATTAGAAGTATTATCATCCTTAAATTTCAAATCCAAACTATGGATATACCAAGAATCTTCAATAATATTAATTACTCCACTAAAAACATTTTCACCATCTGATTTTGGAATAATTCTAATTTTATTAACCATTAGCCCATTTTCAATAAAATCTCCTTCATATTTGAACTTATAATAAGCTAAAGCAGCGGGTGATAATGGAGAAATCATGTCGCCAAACGATTTTGGGTTATAAAAACTTGTACGAGCAACAGGAATAAAATTTGCTCCTTGGTCTTGCAATTGTTTAGGTAAATTATTTCGGGCGGATACAACTTTCTCTTTCACATTAGAAGGTTGTTTGAAATTTATATCATTAATAGATTCAATTACATAGGTTTGTCCAACTTTTAAACCTGTTTCTTTTTCAATTTTTTTGCCCGCCAACATTTTAACTAATCCCGAAACCTCGTTGACTCTTGCCGTTCCTTTCACATAAGTACGTGCGGTGTATGAATCCAATTCCAATATTTTAAACCTTGCCATAGAAATCGCTTTTCGCATGATGGTATAAGCAGGGTCTTCAGCTTTTGCGGAGAATCTGACTTCGTTTAATGCGACAGATTGTTCCTCTAAAATTGCATCAAAAATGACATAATCTGAACCAATTTCAAGCGTTTTTTCAAGCGTTTTATGGCTTAAATACTGGAAAATTATTGTGTATGAGCCTTTTTCTAAGGATAATTCATATTTTCCATCGTCATTTGCCATTGTTCCCTTTGAAGAACCCTTAACGATGATAGAAGTATAGGAAAGAGGTTCGCCTTTTTTGTTTTTAATAGTACCTTTAATGCCACCTGCCAATAATGAAAAGGAGAAAAGAAGTGAAATTATGAAGGGTAGGATGTACGTTTTTTTAGCCATGAGGTTAAATGTTTGATTGCGTTTAGAAATCTTCAAAGAAAATGCAATAATACGTTAAAAGGTTGTTTTAGCTAAATTTTGCTTGTTAAAAGGTCTTAAATTATGCTTGAAAGGTTGAATGAACTACTAAATTTCCCTCGATGACTCTGCTATTTTGGGTGAGAATAATTATTTCCCAAAAGCCCAAACCAAAAATTCTGGCAAAACCATTTTCCAAGTATCTGTATTGTGTTCGCCATATTTTACTTCTTTATAAACCAAGTCGCTATCTTTTTTGTAGCCCTTCTTTTCGAGTTCTGAAATTAAATCTAACGTATCTTCAATGGCATCAATAATACCGTTATTATTTCTATCAGACTTTTCATCATTTGTACCAGCCTCAAACCAAAATTGCATTCCTTTTTTATACGTTCCCGCCCTAACAATATTGTGCATAATACGGTCATTTTCATCTGTGTATCCGTCTTCCTCCGATTTTTGTCTCCACCAAAAAGAACCAGAAAAAATACCGATTTTTGAAAATATTTCTGGATTATTCCACCCAATATCCATTGCCGACAGACCTCCTAATGACAATCCAGCGATGGTATTCCCGTTCGACTCTACATGGTATGTTTTCGATAAAAATGGTAAAAGTTCATAAACAATAAAATCTCTATGGAGTTTAGCTTTTGACCCTCTTTGTTTGTAATCCGCTTGTGATGCCGTTCCATATTCCTGCAAACGGTGTTCATTAGCGTGGATACCAACACAGAAAAAAGGGGCGACTTTGTTTTCGGTTAATAAGGTAGAAATACTTGATTTCATCTCCAAAGCATCAAAATCTTGTCCATCATTAAAAATTAATATGGGTATTTTTTTAGAAATATTTTTTGGATATATCAAAGTCATACTTACTTCACGACCAAGATGCACGGAAATGATTTTTTCTTCTATTTGAGTTAATTGAGTGGTATTTTTTATCACAGTAGTGGGGATTGATTGAGCCAATGAATTTAGGATTATTCCATAAAACAGACAAAAGGCAATAATTTTTTGCATAAAAATTTAAGGCATTTTTTTTTTGAAACTAAAAAACAATCTCTATTTTAGGATAAAATTAACATCAAATAATTAAAAATCAGCCATTATAATTATGCAAGAGCGTTATCTAAAGTACTATTCGCACCATTTAGGTGCCGATAATGAAATGCTGATTTTTGGCAATTGGGGTTATCCAGTAATTGTTTTCCCAACCACAATGGGGCGTTATCACGAAGCTAAGGATTTTAAATTAATTGAATCCGCTCGTGGACATATTGAATCGGGGAAAGTAAAAATCTATTGTCCTGACAGTATTGATGCACATTCTTGGTATGGCAAACATCTTCATCCCGCTGAGCGAATTCAAAATCATATCTATTATGATCAATATCTCAATGAAGAATTAATTCCGGCTATTTTGAGTGAATGTAATGTTTCGAAGGTGGCAGTTGCAGGGTGTAGTTTTGGAGGTTTTCATGCTGCAAATTTTGCGTTTCGACATCCCGATAAAGTTTCTCACCTATTCACAATGGGAGCGGCTTTTGATATTCGTTCTTTTTTAGGAGATTACTATGATGATAATGTATTTTATAACAATCCTCCCGATTATTTAGCAAATTCAAATGACCCAAATCTTTGGGAAATGGATATTGTTTTGGGGACTTGTAATGCAGATTTTTGTAAACCTGAAAACGAAAGACTTTCTAAAATTTTAGCCCATAAAAACATTAATCATTGGTTAGATATTCGTTGGCATGGAACCCATGATTGGGAAATTTGGCGAGAAATGTTTCCAGAATATTTGAATAAAATTTAAATCTAAATAAAGGTCAGACAATAGTCCGACTACATTTTACGGTCTTACCATATTACCATAGTCTGACCTAATTATCCAAGCTACTAATATAAATAGCGTAATTCTAAAAACATGAAAAAAATTGGTATTCTTCACGGAATGGAATCTTCATTTCCAGAAGCATTTGTAGAAAGAGTTAATAAAATTGCTCCTTCTGGCATAATGGCTGAACGCATGATTGTTGAAAAAGTTCTTCAAGGCGAGTCGTCAGGATATGACGTTATCATTGACCGTATTTCACAAGATGTTCCTTTTTATAGGGCAATGCTGAAAAATACGGCTTTGGCAGGAACTGCGGTAATCAATAATCCTTTTTGGTGGTCGGCAGATGAAAAATTTTTCAATAATGCCTTAGCGGTAAGTCTGGGCGTTCCTGTTCCTAAAACGATTTTATTGCCCTCGAAAGAACGGCCTTCTGATACGGCAGAAAATTCATTTCGAAACTTGAAATTTCCTTTGCCTTGGGGTGATATTTTCGATCATATTGGTTTTCCTGCCTATATGAAACCACATTCTGGCGGAGGTTGGAAGAGCGTTTATAAAGTTAGAAATCCTGACGAATTATTTAATGCTTATGACGAAACAGACCAATTAGTGATGCTTTTGCAAGAAGAAATTGTGTTCACTGACTATTTTAGATGTTATTGTTTGGGCGGAAAAGAGGTCAAAATTATGCCTTATGAACCTCGAAATCAGCCTCATTTGCGGTATGATGCACAATTACCAACGGGACCTCATGCCAAAAAATTAATGGCAACTGTGAAGGATTACGTTTTGAAATTAAATAATGCCTTGGGTTATGATTTCAATACCGTAGAATTTGCCGTGAAAGATGGAATTCCTTACGCCATTGATTTTTGTAATCCTGCTCCAGATGCTGACGTAAATTCTGTTGGTCAAGAAAATTTTGATTGGGTAGTAGATACAATGGCAAAAGTGGCAATTGACCGTGCAAAAAAACATAAAGCAGGGAAAGACAACCTGACTTGGGGAACGTTTATTTCTTCATCAATCTTAGGGAAGGATAGAAGTACTTTGGCAATGGATAAATAAGATATGATAAATTTTTAATGATAAAACTAAGGTTCTAAAAGAGAATAAGCCTTACGCATAGCATGACTTCAGAATCATGCTATGCGTAAATTATGAATATGAAATAATCTAAAACCCATAAAAAAATGCCATTATTTACCCTCGGAATTGAAGAAGAATTTCAGACAATTGACCCTATTACCCGTGAATTACGCTCGCACATGAGTAAAATTGTGGAGGGCGGACAAATAACTTTACACGAAAGAGTGAAGGAAGAAATGCACCAAGCTGTGGTGGAGGTTGGAACAAATATTTGTCATAATATCCAAGAAGCAAGGGCTGAAGTTACTGAACTTAGAAAACATATTATTGAATTAGCCGACCAGCAAAATCTAAGAGTTGCCGCTGCTGGAACGCATCCTTTTTCTGATTGGCAAGACCAATTAATTACCCCAAATGAACGTTACGATGCTTTAATTGATGAAATGAGGGATGTAGCGAGAGGAAATTTGATTTTCGGACTTCACGTTCATGTAGGCATAGAGAGTCGTGAAGAAGGAATCCAAATTTTGAATGCTGTACGTTATTTTTTGCCTCATATTTATGCTCTTTCCACTAATTCGCCCTTTTGGTGTGGACGAAATACTGGGTTTAAATCCTATCGTTCCAAAGTTTTTGACAAATTTCCCCGCACAGGAATTCCAGATTTTTTTGCTTCAGCCAATGAATATGACGAATATATTAAATTATTAGTCAAAACGAATTGTATCGATAATGGCAAGAAGATTTGGTGGGATATTCGCCTGCATCCTTATTTTGACACTATTGAGTTTAGGATTTGTGATATACCCATGCGAATTGATGAAACTATTTGTATTGCCGCTTTAATTCAAGCATTAGTGGCAAAAATGCACAAATTATTGAAGCAAAATCTCAGTTTTAGACCCTACCGAAAAGTTTTAATCAATGAAAATAAATGGCGTGCCGCACGTTATGGAATTCATGGTAAATTGATTGATTTTGGTAAGCAAGAAGAAGTACCATACCGTGATTTATGTGGTGAATTATTAGCATTTGTGGATGATGTTTTGGATGAATTAGGAAGTCGTAAAGAAGTAGAATATATCAAAAAAATTCTTGAACATGGAACGGGTGCTGATCGCCAATTAGCCATTTTTGAGCAAACTGGAGGCGATTTGAAGGCAGTTGTAGATTATATTGTGGAGGAAACTAAATTTGGAATTTATTGAAAAATTATCCTTTCAAATTTTCTATGTATTCTGAAATTTCTATGTGGTCATAATTTTGATTAATTTTGTATAATAATTAACGTTAAATACTGGTTTAAACCTTTTTGTTTGAACCTTAAAAAACGTCTTCGCTTAATAAAAAAATATGCAAAAGCCACTAAAAATAGCTATTTTAGATATGTACGATAATTTTCCGGGGGAAGGAATGCGTTGTATTGTAAATCTAATAAATGAATTTCAAGCAAGAGAAGGAATAACGGTCGAGACGCAAATTTTCAACGTCAGAGCAAAGAATGAAATTCCTGATTTGAGTCACGATATTTATATTTCTTCTGGTGGACCTGGAAGTCCCTTAATTTTGGGAGAAGCATGGGAAGAACCCTATTTTAAATTCATAGATTCAGTCTTTACTCACAATAAATTAGAATCAGTGCAATATGGAGAAAGTACAAAAAAGTATATGTTCTTAATTTGCCATTCTTTTCAAGTCGTTGCAAGGCATTTAGGTATTGGCAACATCACTAAACGAACGAGTACTGCCTTTGGTGTTTTTCCCGTAAGTCAAATTGATAAAGATGTTAAGGAAGAATTATTCGAAGGATTGCCAGAGCCATTTTTTGTCGTAGATTCACGTGATTATCAATTAGTTAGTCCAAATAAAAAGCGAATAAAAGATTTGGGCGTTAAGCTTTTAAGAATGGAAAAAGAACGACCGCTCATTAATTTAGAACGGGCAATTATGGCAATTCGTTTTTCAGAAGAGGTTTTTGGGACGCAATTTCACCCCGAAGCAGATGCCATTGGAATGTTAAAATTGCTATTATCTGATGATAAAAAGAAAGCGGTAATAAAGACTCATGGCTTGGAAAAATACAATGATATGATTGACAAATTGGACGATCCTGATAAAATTATCTTAACGGAATCAATCATTATTCCTAAGTTTTTAAAAGATGCTGCTGAATCAATTATGAATTCAGCGTTAGTAATACGAATAGAATTGCCAACTCTATAAAGTTGGCAATTCCATTTTTAGGGATTAAACGCTAATTTTCTAATACGAACTATAAAATGCAATTATCAATCCGACAAAAATATAATCAGTCATTCAGTCAAGAAAAATATCAAGACTTTCTTGCTGAATTAAATAAATCAACTTCAAAACCTATTGAATTTAGAATTGCAGAAACACCAGTTTTTGTGCCTAAATTATTGAAGGAGAAATTAATAACCGCTTGTGAAAGTATTATTGATGTTATTGTAAAAGATGATTTTAAAGCAAAGACTTCGAAGGCAATTCCCGAAAATCAGCACGTACCGAACGAGAATAAACATACTTCATTCTTAGCCATTGATTTTGCGGTATGTCAAGATGAAAAGGGTAATTTAATTCCACAACTCATTGAATTACAAGGTTTTTCATCTATTTTTGGTTTTCAATATTTACTTTCTTCGCTTTACCAAAAACATTTTCTTATTCCAGATGATTATGAATTTATGTTTAATAATTATGATAGAAAATCATACATTGAAGCATTAAAAAAATTGGTAGTAGGAGAGGAGAGAATTGAGAATGTAATTTTGTTAGAGATTTTTCCAGAAACTCAAAAAACAAGGGTAGATTTTGAGGTTACAGAAAATCTTATTGGGGTAAAAGCAGTTTGTTTAACAAAAATTATTAAAGAAGGTAGGAAATTATATTACATGAATGAAGGTGTAAAAACCCCAATTAATCGAATTTATAATCGACTGATTTTTGATGATTTAAAGAATTTTCCCGCCTTGAAAACGGACTTCAATTTAACAGATGATGTTGAGGTTGAATGGATTGGACACCCTAATTGGTTTTTCAGAATTAGTAAATATACTATGCCATTTCTCCATAATCAATATATTCCCGAATGTCATTTTCTAAGTGAATATCAAGGAAATTATCCTAAAAAATTATCCGATTATGTATTAAAACCTTTGTTTTCTTTTGCAGGTACTGGCGTGATTATTAATGTTATACCACAAGATTTGAAAAAAATTAAAGACCCAGAAAATTATATTTTGCAGAAGAAAGTAAAATATGAACCTGTCATTGAAACAAGTGATGGAAGTAAAGTAAAATGCGAAATTCGGATGTTATATATTTGGCAAAAAGATGAAGAAAGACCTATTTTATTGACAAATTTAGCTCGACTTTCAAGGGGTGAAATGATTGGAGTTCGGTATAATAAAGATTTTGATTGGGTTGGTGGAAGCGTTTGTTTTATGGAGAAATAAAGTTGCTAACATTTTTTAATGAAGGCATCGCTAAATTGATGCCTTCATTATTTTTAATATTATTTTAGCGTCTCCGAGTAAAATTGATCCGCTTCTTTTTTCAATTTAATGAGCGATTCTTTGTGAATATACATCATGTGACCTGCCTCAAAATAGGTAAATTTAACATTTTTTCGTTGTTCAGGCTTTAATCCCGCATGATTAATGGTATATTCTGCCGCAAAATAAGGCGTTGCTAAATCATAGTAAGCAGATGGAATCCAAACCTTTAAAAATGGATTTTTTGACATGGCTTGTCTCAATGTTTCCGCCACATTTAAGTACTGATTTTGAACATTTCCATAGTTCCAAGGTTGTACTCTTCCCGTTAAAAGCAAATAAGGTAAATCATTTTCATACTTTAAATCTTGTCTTAGATACTGATTAATAGCGGTTGAATAAGGCCCAGAAATAGTGGCATCCAAACTTGGGTCAAACTCATATTTTTCTCCCGCATTATCATAGTCAATTCCTGTGAAACGACCATCTAATCTACCCGTAGTTTTGCCTTCTTCCCTTTGTAATTCCTTCACAAAACGCCCAATTTCAATTCTCATATTTGCATTTTTAATGTATGATTCACTCAGTCCTGTAAATTTGCTTAATTTCTGAATAATCTGCTTCTTTTCGCTTTCAGGCAATAGATCACCTTTCATTAATGCCGTTGAGTATTCATTAAGAGCGAAATTTTCTACTTCTCTTAATGTCTTTTGCAAATCCGATTGATACTCTTTTGCAATTTTTTTATGATACCAAGCAATGGCGGTGTAAGTGGGTAAGAAAAGTGGATAAGGTAAATCATTTCCTTTTTCAAATCGTGCCGTTTGAAAATTTAAAATGGAAGAAATTAAACTAATTCCATTGATATACATATTGAATTTATCCTGTAAATATCCTGATAATCCTGCTGCACGAGTTGTTCCGTAACTTTCTCCCGCTAAAAATTTTGGAGAAGCCCATCTACCATATTTTACCGTATAAAGTCGAATAAATTCTCCAATTGATTCAATGTCTTCAACGTATCCTAAAAACTGTTTGGGATCTTCACCCAGCACTGCCCGACTATATCCTGTATTTACGGGGTCGATAAAAACCAAATCAGTTTTATCTAACCAACTATATTCATTATTAACATATTGATAGGGCGGGGCTAAAGCATCTCCTTTATCAGTCATGGGAATTCTTCGAGGTCCAATTGCCCCCATGTGTAACCATACTGAAGCAGACCCTGGTCCACCGTTAAAAGTGTAAGTCATGGGACGCTTTGATACATCTGTAACTCCATCTTTTGTATAAGCAATGAAGAAAATATTCCCTTTTGCTTTTCCAGATTCATCTTTCAGCGTCATATAACCTGTCGTAGCGGTATAACCAAAAGTTTGTCCGTTAATTGTAACTTGATGTTTAGTTATAACTGGTGGGGGAATTGTTGAGGTAATGGGGTTAGGAATTACAGTTTTGGTTTCTTCTTTTGTAACTTTGTCTTGGGCAAAAGTGTTAACAAAAAACAACATTGCTAATAGTGATAAGAGTTTTTTCATGGTTGAAAATATTTGTTAAGGTAATTGTGGAATGAATTAAAATAAAAATACAAAAACTTGATTACACATAGAGAATTATTTTTAAAAAATGTTGCCCAAACGTCTGATTTTCCACTTTCGCTTGAAATTGAACGTGCCGAGGGCGTATATATGTACGGAAAAGAGGGGAAAGCCTACATGGATTTAATTTCGGGAATTGGTGTTTCAAATGTTGGACATCGGCATCCTAAAGTTACACAAGCCATTCATAATCAAGTAGATAAGTATTTGCATTTGATGGTTTATGGTGAATATATTCAAACACCACAACTACTTTTAGCAGAGGCATTGGTAAAAACTTTGGATAAAGGTTGTCGAAAATATCCAGTTTTAGATAATGTTTATTTCACCAATTCTGGAACGGAAGCTGTTGAGGGGGCTATGAAATTAGCAAAAAGATATACTGGAAGACAGGAAATAATCTCGTGTGTAAATGCCTATCATGGGGCAACGCAAGGGGCTTTATCTTTATCAGGTAGTGAAAATTTTAAACGAAATTATCGTCCACTTTTGCCAGAAATCAAACAAATAAAACACGGAAATTTTGAGGATATTCAGTTAATAACTTTCAAAACAGCAGCAATTTTTATTGAGATAATAGGAGGAGAGTCTGGCGTTAGAGTGCCTGATTCTCAATACTTTATCGAATTAAGAAAACAATGTGATTTAACAGGAACACTGTTAATTATTGACGAAATTCAAACAGGATTTGGTCGTACGGGAACGTTTTGGGCATTTGAGCAATTTGGATTTTATCCTGATGTTTTGCTCTGTGCGAAAGGGATGGGCGGTGGAATGCCAATTGGTGCTTTTATTGCTAATCAAAAAGTGATGGCTGTTTTTAAAAATAATCCAATATTGGGTCATATCACCACTTTTGGAGGACATCCTGTGAGTGCTGCGGCTTCTTTGGCAACCTTGAATGTGATTTATGAAGAAAAATTATTGGATGATGTAAAACGTAAAGCCCAGATTTTTAGAGACTTGTTAGTTCACGAAAAAATAAAGGAAGTTAGAAATCAAGGATTAATGATGGCGGTGGAATTTGAGGATTTTGATACCTTGAAACCAATCATCGACCGTGCGATTGAGAAAGGAGTAATCACAGATTGGTTTTTATTTTGTGATAATTCCATGAGAATTGCTCCACCTTTAATTATTACTGACGAAGAAATTAGGAAGGCTTGCAAAGTGATTCTTTCTGTTATTAAATAACAAAAAACAGTTATCAAGTTCAATTATACAGTAAAATAACTGATAATTGTAAATTGATAACTGTTAATTATTTTATGCGTGTTTCAAAACTGTTTGAGCCAAAACTGCTTTTGGAATATTTCCACCTACTAATCTTTCTTTCAATTCACCATTTTTGAAAATTAATAAAGTGGGGATTGAACGAATTCCTAATGATGAAGGAATAGTTGAATTAGCATCAACGTCCATTTTGGCAATAATAGCCTGACCTTCTAAGTCTCCTGCCAACTCCTCAACGATTGGTCCAATCATTTTACATGGTCCACACCATTCTGCCCAAAAATCTACTAAAACTGGTTTGTCTGAATTAATAAGCTCCTGAAAGTTTGCATCAGTAGCAACAACATATTTTCCCATCGTATTTGTTTATTAAGTTTTTAAATCTTATTCAAAATTACAACATTTTGAAATATCAATTTGGTTCATTTTGATTGCTCAATTGTACTAAAATGAATTTTCTATAATCCTTCAATCTGACTTTCAGAAAGTCCTGTGGATTTTGAAATAATATCAGACGAAACCCCATTGGCTTTCAATGTTTTGGCAATTTCTATACTTCTTTCCATCTTTCCTTCGTCAAAAGCTGTTTCAATGGCATAATCAAAAGTGGCATTATTGTCTCTGAAATATTTTAAACTCTGTTGATACTCGTTAAATTCTCTCTCAGAATATTTAGCAATTTCCGCTTTTTCAAAGGCTTGGATAAATATTTCATCTTCAAAAATGGCTGGAATACTTTGAAAATCTTCTAAGTTTTTGATAAAATATAACCATTCATCCAAACGAGTTTGTAATTCTTGCTCTGTTTTTTTAAAATTTGGCATTTCTAAATAAACGTACTTTAATTTCTCAAAAAAAGGTTTATTATGTTGGTCTTTGAGTTGAACCGTATGAATTACTTCACTTTTCTCAGGCTCATTATCATAATCATCAAATGTAAAATCTAAAATACCAATGCAATACACCGCCTTTAATTGATAATTCCATTCTCCTTTTTCGGCTTGTTCTTGAATTGGAAAGGTAGAATAATAAATCGTTCTATCCTTAAAATACTTCTGTCGGGCCTTCTGTAATTCTACAATAAACTTTTCTCCTTTTTCATTTTCACAATAAATATCGTAGATAGCTTTTCGATCTTGGTCAGTTTGCCCTAACTGTTCTTTATCCTTGAAAGTCAAATCAACGATATTACTTTCTGGCAAAAGACTATTCAGGAAGTCAATCAGCATGGGTTTGCTGGCTTCTTCTCCAAATAATTTCTTAAATCCGAAATCAGTAAAGGGGTTGATGTATTTTGCTTTCATTTGTTTTTGAAATAATTTTATTCTCCAATAAATTTTTCATAACTATCAGATTTCACTTTATCAATTTTATAATTTCCAGCATCGTCCTTTTGAATAATTACACTGTCAAATTCCAATTCATTCATTTTTTCGATTGTTGCCAATTCTCCTTCGTGTAAATTAAAAACTTTTCGTAAAAGCCAATCTGACATCGCTTTGTTTGGATTTGTCATCAATGCTTTTGAATTATCCTGACAAACTTTTGCTCTAAAAACTTCACCAGTAGGAATTTCTAAATTAAATTCGGTATCTCGACTTGGGAAAAAAAATGGAAAAAGTTTATGAATTTCGGTAGGAATTGGAACGTAAACTTCACCCATATTTCGCTTTCTTCCTCCTGCATTCCATTGGTTTAGCCCACTTTTCTCAAACACGTATTTCTGTTTATCCCTCATTCCGTAAAGTGGCAATATAACAAAGTTTACACCTTTGATTAACTTATCTGTTGCAGGTAATAAAATTTTATCTTCAAATAATTCGAGTAATAAACTGTATGGGTCTTCAATAATTTCAATCGGTAGGCGAAATACATTTTGAGGAATAATAAACTTCCGAAAAAGTGTGCTTTTTGAATAATTGAAAGAATAAAAATTTTGTCCATCTTCAAATTGCAAACTCGCATTATTCTGTTTTACCGAATGAATATTATTGATGTCAATTATCTGGTAATCAGTCTCATATAATAGAATCTCTTTTTCTTTCCTTGCTACAATATGATAAATAGACGATTCAATATTATAAAGTCTATTGGCTAAATCAATCCTTTCATTTCGATATTCCCCTAATTTAATGGCAAGTTCTTTCCCTTTAAATTCTGATAAAACTCTTGAAAGTGAATTAAATTCAGCCACTTTCTCAGTGCTATTATTACTGCTACACGTAAATGTTTTTAAACCCACTCCAACCGAATTGTAATTGGCATCAAATGCAGTATCTGAACGAGATAAGTTTCCAGCATCAAAACTTTTGCAGAATACATTTTCCGCAACTCTGTAATTAATAAAGGGAATAGAACTTTCACTGAAAAGACCTGAAAGTTTTGAAACAGCAGAAAGAAGTCTTAAATAATTTCCTTTATTGTCAATATCTATTTGAGCGAATGATTTCATTAATTAACTGACTTTGAATAATGGTGTAATTCTCCCGAACTATTAGTAACAATTTCACAAATTGAATAATATGTTTTGGGCTTTCTAATTTTATTAATTTTAAAATAATTCTCAATGAGTTCAGATTGTAAATTACATAAATATTGCATATAATTTGACTGTTCACAATCTGTAGCTGTTGAGGGACAATAGCCATCATGCTCAATTACTAATTGAAACGTGGAGTTATCGTCACAATTTAAAACAATGGTAGCATAGATGTTTTTGGGTAAATTTTTACCAGAAGCTAAGTCTAAATTGAAAATTTCTAAGGAATTCATCTTTATAGGATTTTAATAATTTCATTACTAATTCTTTCTATTAACGGAGTAGTAACAGAGTTTCCAGCTTGCGTGTAAAGTTTACTATTTGCTAAATTTGGCAAAATATAATTTTCTGGATAACCTTGAAAAGCAAAACATTCTTTTGGTGTCAATTTTCTAATTCCATAATCGTCTACTATCAAAGGTACATTATGTCCCCCTGTTCCCATATTAGCGGTTAAAGTAGGGCAAACATTACTTTTATTTTCCCGTGCGTATACCCTACGCCATTGATAAACAGTATCTTTTGATAACATTGTTTTTTCTAATTCAGGAAAATAAGCGTGTTCTCTTTTATAATACATATTATCATTTTGCCTCCCTTTCTCTAAAATATCATGAATTGTTTTTGTTAGCTTTATTTCAGAAGGAAACTTGAAATTCTCATAATTTTTAACTTGATTTGGATCAAAACCAATAATAAAAATTCGTTCTCTATTTTGAGGTATGTTAGCATGAGTCATGGAGTTTAATATTTTCGAATAAACTTTATAGCCCAATTTTTCTTCTAAAACTTCAAGGATTGTTTTAAATGTATTTCCATTATCATGGGAAACTAAATTTTTTACATTTTCCAAAAAAACAACTTTGGGTCTATGTTTCTCAATAATTTGCTCTAAATCAAAAAACAAGGTTCCTCGTGTATCAGCAAACCCTTTCCTATAACCTGCAATTGAGAAAGCCTGACATGGGAATCCTGCACATAAAATATCAAATTTATCTGGGATATAATTTTTGATTTTATCTTTGGTTATATCACCAAAAGGCACTTCGCCAAAATTAGTTCTGTAAGTTTTCTGTGCTTCATTGTTCCACTCACTCGTAAATACACATTTTCCTCCTACATTTTGCATTGCAAGTCTAAATCCGCCTATTCCTGCAAAAAGGTCTATAAATTTAAACGTATATTTTTTAGGAGTTGGGAATGGTACATTTTCTACTTCAAAAAGAAGTTGTTGTAAAGCATCCTCTTCAATAAATGACTTATCTTCTTCGGATTTTTTATAAGAAATATATTCTTTAAAAACTTTTAAGGCATCATTTTTATAATGTGTTGAAACACCATTATTAATATTATGAAGATAATGGGTTAGTACAGCTTTATCTTCATTTGATGGTTCAATAAGACGTATTTTAAAACGTTTACCATCAAATTCATCTATACTTATTTTTTCGGTTAAGTTCATTTTTTACTTTATCAATTTTGAAACTGCAATTTAATCAATTTTTAGGGTTTAACTTTTTGAAAATTGTAATGTTATAATTTATCATTGTTGTTCCAAATAATCAATTCAACTTATAAACCACTCCATTCATCGCCTTCAATTCCTCTAAAAACTCATTACTGGGTGAAATCTTATTCTTTCTTGACATCATTGTTACCTCTACTTTTTCTTCGGAATCATACACTAAAACCGATAAATTACAAGTGCCTTGATGTTTAGAAACAAGGGTATTTAAGTGATTAATTGTCTGACTATTAATCATTTGCAAGCCAATGGTAATCCTTAATTCCTTTGAAAACTGATTTCTAATTTCTGATAAAAGTCTCACACTCATGGGCTTAAATTCCCATTCATCTGGTCGCCCCCATTTAGATTTTACTACGCCTTTAATGTATAGAAATCGGTCGGGAGCGATGTATTTTGATAAATTAACAAAATCTTCGCCAAATAAAGCAAATTCGTAGCTACCGTTGTAATCTTCTAAAGTGAATAGCATAAATGGATTTCCATTCTTAGAAAATCTTTCTAATGATTTAGTAACAATCCCTCCCACGGCAATTTCTTTGCCTCTGAAAGTTGGTTCCATCACACGGTCGAGCGTACAAGAACAAAAACTGTCTAATTCCAAACGATATTCGTCCAAAGGATGCCCAGAAATGTATATTCCGACTACTTCTTTTTCAAATTTCAACTTTTCCATTTGACCCCATTTCTCAATTTGCGGAATTCTTGGGGTGGCAATGGCTCCTCCGCCTCCATCCATCGCTCCAAATAATGAACCTTGTGCTGAATTGGCATCCTCCACGGCTTTATTAGCAAATCTAATGAGTTTTTCGATAAAATTTGAGCCTTCCGAATCCTCAAAGTAAATGGCTCGGTGTAATCCTTGGGCTTCTTCAAAACAATCAAAACCACCACCATACGCCAAACTTTCGATGGTTTTCTTATTCACCGTTCTTAAATTTACCCGTTTCACAAAATCAAAAATACTTAAATAGGGGCCATTTTTGTCTCTTTCTTCAATAATACTATCAACGGCAGCATCGCCAGTTCCTTTAATTGCGGCCAATCCAAAACGAATTTCACCTTTTTTATTTACAGCAAATGAACGGTAAGATTCATTAATATCTGGTCCTAAAACGGGTAATCCCATCCGCCGACATTCCTCCATAAAGAAGGTAATTTTTTCAATTTGTCCCAGCGAATTTGACATCACCGCTGCCATGTATTCGGATGGATAATGTGCCTTCAAATAACCCGTTTGGTATGCCACTAAAGCATAACAAGTTGAGTGAGATTTATTAAAGGCGTACTGAGCAAACGCTTCCCAGTCGGTCCAAATTTTGTTTAGTTTATCTACAGGATGTCCCTTTTCTTTTGCTCCGTCCACAAACTTACTTTTCATTTTGTCAAGTGTGTAACGGTCTTTTTTCCCCATTGCCTTTCTTAAAACGTCGGCATCTCCTTTTGAAAATCCCGCAATTTTCTGAGACAATAACATTACCTGCTCTTGATAAACCGTAATGCCATAAGTGTCAGCCAGATATTCTTCCATCACGGGCAAATCGTAAGAAATTTCTTCTCGTCCGTGTTTACGAGCAATGAAGTTAGGAATGTACGCAATCGGACCAGGACGATAAAGTGCGTTCATCGCAATTAAATCCGAAAACTGATCGGGTTTTAAGTCCAAAAGGTGTTTTTGCATACCGCCCGATTCAAATTGAAACGTAGCATTTGTTTCTCCTCTTTGGTATAATTCGTAGGTCTTTTTATCGTCTAATGGAATATTGTCAATATCAATTTGAATACCGTGATTTTGTTTAATCAAACGGAGAGCTTCCTTCAAAATTGAAAGGGTTTTTAGCCCCAAAAAGTCCATTTTAATTACGCCCGCATCCTCAATTATATTTCCGCCAAATTGAGTAATCAGAAGATTAACTTCTTTGGAAGTATAAACTGGCAAAATCTCCGTTAAATCCTTCGGAGCAATGATAATTCCAGCGGCATGAATACCCGTTCCACGTACTGAACCTTCTAAAATTAACGCTTCTTCTAAAACTCTTGACCGCAAGGAACCTTCTCTGCGGATTTCACGGAGTTTTCTAATATTATCTAAATCCTCCGCTTGAAATGATTCTTTTTCTGACAATGAATTTGCTCCTGTCATAGGTGCATTCATTACCCGATTTAAGTTCGTTCCGGGTTTATCAGGTACTAATTTCACTAATTCATTGGCTTCGCTCAAATGTAATTCCATTACACGGGAAACATCTTTGATAGACATTTTTGCCGCCATCGTTCCATACGTAACGATATGAGCAACCTGCTGTTTTCCGTATTTATTAACTACATAGTCAATTACTTTCTGACGACCATCATCATCAAAATCCGTATCAATATCGGGCATTGATTTACGGTCAGGATTCAAGAAACGCTCGAAAAGTAAATTGTATTTAATAGGGTCAATATTCGTAATTCCGATGCAATATGCTACTACTGAACCAGCCGCAGAACCACGTCCAGGTCCCACAAAAACGCCCAAATCACGACCCGCTTGAATAAAGTCTGCCACGATGAGGAAGTATCCCGCAAAACCCATTGTTTTAATCACATGAAGTTCAAAATCAATGCGTTCTTTCACTTCAACCGCATCCCAATTATCGCCGTAACGCCTTCTTGCTCCTTCACGGGTAATATGTTCGAGGTAATCATCTTGCGTAACAAAACCCGCAGGAATTACGAAATTGGGTAACATAATATCTTGCTTCAAACGCAAAGTATCAATCTTACCAACAATCTCGTTGGTATTATCAATAGCTTCTGGAACGTGATTCCAGAGTTTTGTCATTTCCGAAGTGTTTTTGAAATAAAATTGGTCGTTATAAAAAGCAAATCGTTTACCTTTTGTTGACGAAGCAGGATCATCAACAATATCTTTAAAAGTTGGTGTGGCCTGTTTTTCACCCGTGTTAATGCACAAGAGAATATCGTGAGCATTTGAGTCTTTCTGGTCGAGATAATGGGAGTCGTTTGATGCAATAACTTTCACATTATATTTCTTAGCAAATTTCAACAAAACCTCATTACAACGCAATTGGTCGGGTATTTCATGGTTTTGAACCTCCACGTAATAATCTTCTCCAAACAAATCCAACCACCATTTGAATTCCTTTTCAGCTTCTTCTTCTCCGTGTCTGAGAATGGCTTGCGGAACGGACGCACCCAAGCAACAAGTGGTAGCAATCAGTCCTTTATGGTACTTCAAAATCAATTCTTTGTCAATTCTTGGATACTTTCCATAAAGGCCTTCGATATAGCCCAAGGAACACATTTTTACCAAATTTGCGTAGCCTTCGGCATTTTTAGCAAGCATTAATTGGTGATACCGTTTATCTTTTTGTTCTTTCGTAAATTGCCGTTTATGACGGTCTTCGACCACGTAAAATTCGCAACCTACAATTGGTTTCACGCCCTCATGTTTTTGAGCTTCTGCCACAAATTGAAATGCCCCGAACATATTTCCGTGGTCAGTAATGGCGATTGCAGGCATATTATCGGCTTTCGCTTTGGCAAAAAGGGCAGGTATTTTTGAAGCTCCATCAAGGAGTGAATATTGGGTATGACAGTGTAAGTGGGAGAATTGCATGGGGCAAGGATTATGTATATTTAATACAAAGTAAACAAAAAAAGCGACTAAATAGGTCGCTTTTGAATTGTTATTTTCTTTCCAATTTCTTGAATTTGTCCGCTTCTTGATAATACCAGACCCAATAGTCCTCAAATAGGGGGAAAATTTGTCTCTTCCTCATGTCTTCTTTATTGGTTGGGTCTGTCGCTGAGGAATTAAGATACAAATTACTTACTTTTTTGGTTTCAGAATCTATGATGAATGCATAAGTTGAAACTCCAAATTTGCTCTCTCCCCAAAGAATACCAGTTAAACCTACAAAAGCAATTCCAGTAGCAATTAAAGCAATGTTTTTAATCACTCGATTTGAATTGCTTTTATTTGTCCTTGTTACACCTTGGTTCACTAAACAAAGTGCATACCTCTGATTTTGAGATTTTATAAGATTTACCATTTCATCAGAGACTTTAATGTTTTCTATTATTTTGTTCATTTTTGAACGCCCAATTCCTAATTCGGGGTGAACATACCAAACCTGAAAACAATATTTCTCAATCTCCGAAAAATAGGTAATTCTGGACATTGAATCTAACTCAACATTTTTTGCGGGTAACTCAATAATCTTAATCAATTCATCTATGTTTTCGTTTGAATCTTCATTAATTTCTGATTCAATTTTAATCTGTTCTGCTTTTGAAATTTCTTCATTTTTTGTTTTAATTACTTTGATAGAACTGACAAACGGAAAAATACACAATGATTTTATTTCATTTGACTTGACTGTAATTATTTTATTTACTTTTTGACCGAGGCAAGTATATGAACTAATTAAAATTAGTACGTAAATAAATACTTTTTGCATAGTGGTAATTTTAATTTTAAGTGGAAAATTTATTTAGCCGTAATCGTCACTAAATCAGGCAAAGCATACGTTTTACCATCCAAAATTACCGTTAAAGTCCAACGGTTTGGAGCTGGAAAAGTGGCTTCAATATTAACTTACTTTTTGAAAGAGCTTTTAAATTTGTGTTGTTATAATTTCTGTAAAATTTGTGTCTCACTTTCACAATTTAACCACAGGCTCTTGATGTTCAAAAAATATAATATTCAAATAATCTAAAAAAGGTTTCAAGGTTCGGGCGGTTTCTGTTACTTTATTTACAAAATCGGG